>SLOS01000045.1 GCA_007132365.1 Bacteroidales bacterium
AAACCATATGAAATACATAAAAGATCACAGGGTCCATCAGATCCATGCATTTGCCACATCTGCAATACGTTCGGCGGGGAACGGACTGGAGTTTGTGAGGACCGTTTACCAGAAATTCAATATAGGCATCCAGGTAATTTCGGGAGATAAGGAAGCTGAACTGATCTATCTGGGAGTAAAGCAGGTCGTCGATATGGGTGACCGGAAGCACCTGATACTTGATATAGGCGGAGGCAGCAATGAACTGATAATTGCCGACAGTCGCACGATATTCTGGAAAAAAAGCTTCCCCCTGGGTATGGCAAGGATGCTTGAGCAGTTCAGGCCCTCAGATCCGATAAGGGAGGATGAGATACTGGCCCTTGAAAACCACTTTTCGAAATCAATGCAAAGTTTCCTGGAAGCCGCACTGGAGCATAAGCCCGATATACTTATAGGCTCCTCAGGATCCTTTGATACTTTTCGTGCCCTTCTTACGGCAATAAACTATGAACCGGCCGATACCACCTCCAATGATTCGCCCGGCAGTGATACTCCCTCCAGTAACCCGTCAGACCACGAAAAACCCGGCGCGGACCTGTCAGGTGCAGACCTGTCCGCTATTGATCCCCCCGGCCATGAACCTCACCGGCCTTTCTACAGGATCGACCCCGGTGAATTCCTCCGGCTTGGCAGAAAACTGGTTGAATCTGACGCCCGTCAAAGGTTGTCAATGGAGGGGATGGACCCCATGAGAGTGGAAATGATTGTTATTGCCGCTATTTTTGTTAATTTTATTGTCCGCGAACTGAATATCAGGCAGATGACACAATCAGACTATTCCCTTAAAGAAGGGGCTGTTACTGAGATTCTTAACCGGCATATTCTGTCCGCCTGACAGGAGCAACAGTCTCCATGCATTTTAATAACCGGGAAAAAATGGCGAACATTCTTGTTATTGACGATGAGAAAAGCATAAGGAACACCCTTAAGGAGGTCCTGGAATATGAAAACCATACAATAGAATTGTCATCTGACGGTGAAGAGGGACTTGAACTCTTTAAAAAGAATCAGTATGATGTGGTCCTGCTCGACATCAAGATGCCGGGCATGGACGGTATTGAAGTGCTGGAAACAATTATGGCTGAAACCCCCGATATACCTGTAATAATGATTTCCGGTCATGGTAACATAGACACTGCCGTGGAGGCTATAAAGAAAGGTGCCTACGATTTTATTGAGAAGCCGCTCGACCTTAACAGACTGCTTATCACCATCAGGAACGCCCTGGATAAATCACACCTTATTACCGAGACCAGGGCACTTAAAAGAAAAGTGAGCAAAACAAATGAAATGGTCGGCGAATCTCCGGCAATGAAAAGGGTTAAGGAGATGATAGACCGCGTGGCGGCCACCGATGCCAGGGTTCTTATAACAGGCAAAAACGGAACCGGCAAGGAGCTGGTTGCCAGGTGGCTTCACGAAAAAAGCAACCGTGCCTCCCAGCCATTTATTGAGGTAAATTGCGCGGCCATACCATCAGAGCTTATAGAAAGCGAGCTTTTCGGGCATGAAAAGGGCGCCTTTACCTCTGCTCACAAAGAGAGAAAGGGCAAGTTCGAGCAGGCAAACAAGGGAACAATATTCCTTGATGAGATAGGAGACATGAGCCTTTCCGCTCAGGCAAAA
The DNA here is from genome assembly GCA_007132365.1 of Bacteroidales bacterium. GTDB lineage: Bacteria > Bacteroidota > Bacteroidia > Bacteroidales > PUMT01 > PXAP01. The sequence continues at coordinate 1,669 of SLOS01000045.1, forward strand.
GTTCTGAGGGTGCTGCAGGAGAACAGGCTCTCACCCGTTGGCAGCGACAAGGATATAAAAGTCGATGTGAGGGTCATTGCTGCAACCAACAAGAATATGAAGGAGGAGATCGGGGCAAACCGATTCAGGGAAGACCTTTACCACAGGATAAGTGTGATACTGATCAACGTACCCACACTGAACGAGAGACTCGAGGATATCCCCCTGCTGGCTGACCACTTCAATGAGCATATATGCAGTGAGTACGGCATGCCGAAAAAAATCATCACCGAAGAGGCCATAAAAGAGTTTCAGAAAATTTCATGGACCGGCAATATCAGGGAGTTCAGGAATGTGCTGGAAAGGCTTATTATTCTGTGCGATAAAGAAATAACCGGCAAAGATGTGCTGGCATACTCACAACCTATTTCAAAATAGTCAATACCGGAAAGGTTTCTGAAAATAAATAATTGCCGGATAAAATAAACTATCCCGGGGTAGAGCCCCGAGAAATTCTTAAGATTAAACCAAACAAGGCGTTATGAGGACCGAAACAGATTTCCTGGGAGAAAAAAAGTTGCCCGGCGATGCATTATACGGCATCCATTCCCTCAGGGCAAGTGAGAATTTCCCCTGCAAAATGGAATTCCACCCGGAGTGGTACCGTGCACTCGGACTAACCAAGCTGGCCTGCTACCGCACCTACGGAGCATTCATCAAAGCTGCAACCGGCAAATTCGGCAATATTCCGGGAGCGCTCCCCCCTGTCAGGGAAGAGATACTTGAAAAGATGGACCTGTCTGCAACGGAAGTTGCAGAGGGAAAACATTTTGACCATTTTATCGTCCCCTCTGTCCAGGGAGGCGCCGGCACCAGCATCAACATGAATATCAACGAGATCATAGCTAATTCAGCGCTTCTTAAGATGGGTTCCCTTCCGGGGAACTACACGCTGATCGACCCTATTGAACACGCCAACATATACCAGTCCACCAACGACGTAGTGCCCACCTCGCTGAGGATCGCCGCAATGAAGCTGCTCCTGCAGCTTGAAGAAGAGATCAACTTTATGCGCTTCGCGGTCGAGAAAACGGAAACCCTTCACCGTAACCATCTGCGCATTGCCTATACGCAGATGCAGGAGGCAGTGCCGTCCTCCTGGGGTATGCTGCTGGGGGGGTATAATGAGGCTATGTCGAGGGACTGGTGGAGGGTGTCCAAAAGCCTGGAAAGGATCAA
>SLOS01000256.1 GCA_007132365.1 Bacteroidales bacterium
ACGATCCCCCTTACATATTGAGCTCCCTGACGTTTTGCAGTACCCCAGAAACGCTTTTCCGGAACCTCCCCGTGAACAACCGAAAGGTAATTAAAATTCAACCCATCATCGCTTACAGCTACACACAAGGGCTGACGGTCCATATTATCAGTAGGATTATAAACCAGCGCATACTGCCCGTTACTTAATCTCTGGCCCCATATCTTGGCACCCATATGTGTCAGGCTCTCTGTCCTGAAAGGCTTCTCCCAGGTCCTGCCGCCATCTGTGGTGAAGGTCATCATTCGCCATTTAAATAAACCAATTGTTAATGAATCAGAAATAGTATAGAAACAAAAGGCCTTTTCCATATCGTAGGGCATATAAAAAGTATCCGCATCGGCTGCCTTAAAATCCTCTTCCCACCATTGTATGCGACGTATCCGGTCGGAAAGGAATGACTCGCAGGCCTCAACAAACCCCTTGTCAGGAGATTCAGTGTACAGCGGGTATTTAACCTCTCCCTCCCAATTGTCATTTACCCTTATAAAATAAATGGGGCCGAGAGAGAAATCCTCATAGATCTCCCTTACCACCCGGCCAATGCCATAACCATCATTTAACCCGTAGAAGCCCATTACCAGTAGCCTGCCATTTGGTGCAACATGAAAACCCATCCGCTGTGTCATTATATGGCTTACAATTCTAAATGGTGCTGAATCAAATTCAGGGTCCAGTATTTTCGAAGCATATAAATTATCAGGTTGATCATCAGGAATATCCTCCCTGATTTCTGCAGTAAAATAGACCGGGAAAACTGTTTGCGGCAAATCCCAGTTCATTCCATCTTTTGACTTGGTAATCAAAGTGGCTACGGGTGGATTGTACTCACCCATATAATTTGACAGATACTGGCAGATAAAATGACCGTTCCAGTAAGCCAGCATCGGGGCATGGTTGTAAGTCCATCCCAGTCCGTCAGACAATTCAGGATGGGAACGATTAGCCCTGAAAATCTGATAATTCTGCGTGCCGACGGCCGGCCTCATCTGTCCGTCATGATAAGCGCTGTTTGCTGTTTTATCTTCCCCGACATATCTCACCATGTACCGCTTGTCACTTTTGGTTTGATTGAAAGTGAAGGAAACTGAAATAATCCCGATGGATAAAAAATACAATATAACCTTTCTCATAATCAATAATATAATTTAACCTTAAAGTTATTATATAGCTATATAATCACAGTCCTGTTAATAGATTTATAAGTATCTGTTTATTGATAATAGTTAGTTACCCATTGGTATTCCAGGTATCTCAAATTCGCCTGTAATTTTCATACCTTTTATACTATTATATTGGTATGCCAAACTACGGATTAAAGATGGCAGCTTCAATATATGAATATGGCCGTTCTTCCCGGGCAATGTAATATAGAGCCACCAGCTTACCTTCATCATTTTGTAATATCTGTGGATAACCCATATCATAATCGTATGGATTATCGCGGGGATTCCTGGCACGGACTGCTGCTATGATTTTACCCTCCCTAAATATTAACTGTTCTGTCAGTATCTTTAAGGTCATCATGCAATGTTGATCTCAACCTGGTGATATCATCATTCATTGCTTGGGTAAAGCGTTGTATATCACCGCTATGCATAATAAAGTTAGCTCCCATCTCAGCCCAGGTTATTTCTTTCTCCAGACACCCCTCGAAAAAAGCATGAACTCCGGCACCAATGTTTGCATTTCTTGCCTTTCGAATGATTTTTTCAACAGCATCGAGAAACTCAGGATGATCATATTGTTCAGGAATCCCAAGATTACAGGAAAGATCATGCGGACCAACAAGAACTGCATCAAGATCCGGAACTTTTAACATCTCATCCAGATTTTCTATTCCCGTTCTGCTTTCTATATTAATAATCAAAACATTATTATCATTGTGTTTTTCCAGGTATTCAGCCAGACCAGGTTCAAGGCTGCTCTTCCCATTTATGAAATCACTTAATTTCTGCCCTTTAAGTGGCCTGTATTTTACAGCGCCCCGGAGTTTTTTAACTTCATCAACTGATTCAATATATGGTGCAACCAGCCCTTTTGCACCAGCGTCAAGCACCATGCAGGCCTTATACGGATCGGGTGAAGGTATCCTGACTATCGGCAGTAATCCCTTTCCATTATATCCGTGACACATCCACGAAAGCAGCTCCCTGTCAATAGCTATATGTTCTGTATCAATAAACACAAAATCCAGATTAAGCTGGTTAATAACATCTAACCATTTCGGAGAAGTACTCACTATCATCGTTCCATAAACCCTTTTACCGCTCCTGAGACGATGTTTTAATTCTTTGCCGGTCATAATTAATTCTTAGTTAACATCATGGATAATAAGTACATCCTAAACGACTGAGTTAACCGCAGTTCCTTTTAAAAAGGATTTAAGGTTATAAACAGCTTTATCAAGTAACCTGCCTCTGGCCTCCCTGGTTGCCCAGGATATATGTGGGGTGATAATACAATTCTTTGCATTAAAAAGTGGATTATCTTGTGACGGCGGCTCCACAGATAAAACATCAAGTCCGGCACCTGCTATAATTCCGTTGTTCAGGGCATCGGCCAGATCCTTTTCAACAATAACCGGTCCGCGGGAAGTATTGATGAGAAATGCTGTACTTTTCATAGTGCTGAGCAATTCTTTATCAATTAGTCCTTCTGTTTCACTGGTCAGCGGACAATTTATACTAACAACGTCTGATGATGAAATCAACTCAGCAGTATCCGTCCATCTGAAGTTTTGCCTGTGTGACTGATCAGAATGAAACTTGTCTGCAGCAAGTATATTCATGCCAAAGGCAGTTGCTATATCAGCAACTTTTTTTCCAATATTTCCAAAACCTAT
>SLOS01000097.1 GCA_007132365.1 Bacteroidales bacterium
AAACTCCTGCTGCAATTATCATCATACCAAATGACTATTGATGATAAACAGGAGGATCCCATATTGTGACACCAATATATCTTTCCGGTCCTGTATCTTCATCCATAAAATAATAGATTACAACAATCTTCCCATCCGGCCTCTGTACCATTCGTGGATAGCCAACATCTCTTCCAGATCCGTCGTTGCGTAAAATATAGTCCCGGCTCCAGGTCATACCACCATCATTACTGATAACTGCCCTGATGTCGCTGGTTTCCTTCCCATCCCGGATATCTTGTTCAAAAGCCCTGTATCCGTAAACCATACATACCCTTCCGTCATCCATTTTAATCATGGCCGGAGAGTTTCCGACACCTGCGCTTTCTGCTGGATCATTAAGGTAACGCCACGAATGCCCATTATCCTCAGATAGGTAAGCTGAAATGAACCTGTGGGTGTCTTCCCGCCTTCTTACAGTAACAAGTATTTTATTCTCTGACAGACGCACAGAAGCAGGCATGATAGAAAATCCCTCAGGTTCGGGTCCTATCCAGGATATAAAAGGCCATGAAAGACCGCCATCTGTAGTACGGATCATCATCGGCCTTCCTTCCAGACCATCAGCCTTTGTTGCTGTTGAAAAAATCATGCAATCGCTTTCTGAATTGACAATATAATCGGTTCGGGCAGCTGTGCCATGATGGCCATAATCAGGTAACAAGCAAGCTCCTGTCCAGGTTCTGCCCCTGTCATAAGAATAATAATAAAACGACTGGCCTGCATCTTTGTGGGTGGTTCTGGCAGTCATAGCAAAATCCGGATGTGTAAAATTGATTTTTTCTGTGCATAAAACAGGTACATCCAAGGCGATGTCATCACGGGGTGCACCAATAAATATTCCTGGAGAAACCATATTCCCTGTATAAGCAGGGTCTTCAATGGTCCAGTTTTCTCCACCGTCAAGACTCCGTGCAAAGAGATGTTTCTCCGGTCTTTCGCGATCCATATTGTGATATTCTAATCCCAGGTCTTTGTAATATCCCTTTGTAAAACCCACCAATATTTCATTACCCCAAATCCAGATACCATTGTTGGCAGGCCATCCCCCATACATACCAGGTTCATAGTAAATAATCCCATGTTCAACATTCTTTTCAGGTTGCGATCTATGTTGTGATTCGCCAGCACAAGATGACAAGATAATAATCAATAAAACAGTTAATACTTTCATAGCAAATAATGGGTTTAAATAGTTTTATTTTAGTACTTAAAAATACGGTAATAAAATTTGTTGGGCAGCCAATTTTCAAACAAATTTTAAAATTGAGTGACGCAGTTAACATTCAGGGCTTCATCAATAAACACCAGAATGAAAGGTATTAATATGCTTTCATGACCCGGGTACAACATTTAACCAACATGCTTTTAGGTATTTTAGGCCGATGTGATTCAATGACCGAGATATGTGAAAGCCAGAGGGCCTTTGAAGATTTAGATTTTATCACAATTGTCCAACTAAAGTTTTGGCTTGTTTATATCATTTAAAATGAATATTTTGAATGTCGGTAGGACCATAGAGGGGGATATTTTATAATAAAAATTCCATTTAATTCCATCCGGTGAACTGTGTGTACGAAACTTGCCGGGCAGTCTTTCGGGAATCATAGGCAAGATTTCAGGCACAGATTAATTTCATCTTTGTGGTAGATGCATCATCAGTGAATCTATTTCCATGGCTATTACATCATCCAACCCTACTTGAATCAAATACCGATGTGTGCCATTGGGATCTTCCTGCCAGATATTGCTGCCATCACCTCTATCGATAATAATACGGCCAGGATCAGAAAGTTTCCAGTAATGAGCTGAAGGTCCGTTATTGAGGCCGCGCACAGCATACAGAACCGCTACCTGGTCCCAGTTTTTATGCGGAATACGGTCGAACAGCTCATAAGCCCGCCGTACTGGATTCGATTCAGGCAAATCGATAATATTTTCACCAGTATCCATGAGTCCTATTTCCCATCCGCTGAATATGATTTCGGTCGGCCAATTATTGATCGCTTCTATTGAAGCTTCGGTATCCCAGAGTATATTCGCTTCACGGCCTGAAGGAAATTGACCACCCATGCATACCCAAAGACGAACTTTTTGTTTCACCAGTTGCTGACCATCAAGATTGCTATATTTATCCGGACCGCTGGTAATCAGATCACGTAGATTAGTAAGGTAGCCAATGCTGAGAATAACGACACTATTGTCAGGCTGACCTGCAAGAATACTACGATATTGGTCAACCGCATCTGGTGCACTTTGAGCACTTTGCAGTGTTCCGGGAAATTCTTCTGCCACTTGTCGGGCATAACGGGATTCTCGGTCCACACCAGGGCCCTTGAGCTGTCCAAGTGGCAAATTTTTACGATTGAAATAGGTGTTGATACGATCAGCACATAGTATGCTCCATGGATTTTTTGCACATACCATAACTGCAAGAAGATCGGTCTCACCAAAATCCGCTAAAGCATGAAGCATGGCAAGGGCACCGACATCATCTACATCCGACTCCATATCTGTATCCAAAATAATCGGGATTACATCAGAATTTTCAACATCATACCTGGAATTGCAGGCAGACATAGTTATCATTAGGATAATTATACTTAAATATTTTCCAATTTCTTTAATCATGTTTCTAAATTTTAGGATATAAATTAGCATTCAACCTTACCTTTAATGACCTGCGGATTTAAGGTATATAATGATGTTTGTTCTTCATAGTCAATCCATACTTTCATTTTCCCCGGTTCACGGTTATCCCAGGCAAAGTATGTAATAAAAACCAATTCCTGTCCCAGCGAGCTGGTTTTGAGAACGATCATATCCTTAAGCTTTCCCTC
>SLOS01000260.1 GCA_007132365.1 Bacteroidales bacterium
CTCTGAAAGCGGCAGGTTAAGCGCCAGCGCAATAGCTATGCAGCCACTTCCTGTGCCAATGTCAAGTACTTTAACAGAACTGCTTCCTGCCTGCTCAATGACCCATTTAACAAGTTCCTCGGTCTCAGGCCGGGGTATGAGAACGTCTGGCGAAACCTCCAGCTTAAGATCAAAAAACCAGGCTTCACCCAGAATATACTGAATGGGTTTGAAGTTCCGCAACTGTTTAATGAACTCTTTTATTTGAAAAACCTCAAAATTGGATAATTTTGTATGGTTATTTACAAGTATATCGGTTTTCGTATAATTGAGAAGGTGCTCAAAAATAAGTTCTGTAAAGCCCCGGATTTCACCCGGCGGATACTGATCCTTCAGTTCCGTTTTTATAAGGGCTATTGCATCTTGAACAGCAGGTGTTTCCTGAACCATATTTTAAAGATCTGAAATTTTCATGATTTAAGTTACAAACAAATAAAAAAAATCAATGGCCTGCCATAATTATAACGAAAAATATATGCACCGCTGCCTGGAACTTGCCATTCAGGGAATTGGTCAGGTAGCCCCAAATCCAATGGTAGGTTCACTTCTGGTATATGAGGATCTGATAATAGCAGAAGGATATCACCGGTCTTACGGGGAAGCCCATGCAGAGGTCAATGCTGTCAGAGGGGTTTCAAATAAGGAATTGCTGAGGTATGCCACACTGTATGTAAATCTCGAGCCATGTACGCATCATGGCAAAACACCACCCTGTACTGATCTTATTCTTGAAAAGGGAATTCCGAGGGTGGTGATCGGGACTCCCGATCCTAACCCCCTTGTAGCAGGGAATGGCATAAGGCTCCTAAGTGAAAATGGTGTTGAGGTTATCCCCGGTGTGCTTGAAAATGAATGTAAAGACCTTAATAAACGGTTTTTTACCTGGCATATTCACAAAAGACCATGGATAATACTGAAATGGGCCCGGTCGGCCGACGGGTATATTGATCTTGAGAGGCCTGCCAATGCCCCGATCGGCCCAAACTGGATTACCTCCCAAACAGCACGTATCCTGGTACACAAATGGAGAGCAGAGGAGCAGGCTGTTCTTGTAGGAACCAACACAGTACTCAAGGATAACCCCAGGCTCAATGTCAGGGACTGGTCCGGGAAAGATCCGCTCAGGGTGGTGATTGACCGGAATTTAAAACTAAGAAGCTCTTCCCATGTTTTTGACAACAGCTCCGAAACACTGGTCTTTACTGAAAGGATCCCGGCACCCGGTAAAACAGCAGAAGCTGCAAAGCCTGCAAAAGAGGCAATTGTTCAGGAAATGAACCCGGATCCTTCCAACATGCCTTCAGGAAAAACAAGGTACGCTGAAATTATTTTCGATGGCACTGCTGAACTTCAGATGCTCAAACTACTCTACAGGGAAAATATCCAATCGGTAATCATTGAAGGTGGCGCATTTACCCTCAACAGCTTTATTGAAAAAGGTTTATGGGATGAGGCAAGGGTTTTTACCGGCCCGGCATATTTCAGGAACGGTGTAAGATCGCCTGAAATAACCGGTAACCGGAAAGAGAGCATGATGATAGACAACAGCCTCCTGGAAATAATCTACAACAGGTAAGGGCAGACCGTAAATAATTGTCAGTTGGATTCCAGTATCCTGAAAAGTTCATCAAGCCGGGGAGTAAGAATGATCTCCGTACGGCGGTTCTTACGCCTGGCCTCGGGGGTAGTTCCCGGATCAACAGGTAAATGCTCCCCCCTTCCCGAGACGATCAGTCTCCGGGGGTCGATCGTCGTTCCATCAAGCAGTATACGCACTATAGATGTGGCCCGCAGCACACTCAAATCCCAGTTGTCGCGCATTCTGGGACCCGGGATCACGGGAACATCATCGGTGTGCCCCTCAATCATTACATTTATGTCGGGATTCTTTTCCAGAACCCCTGCCAGGTCCCGCAGTGCCCTGACACCATTGGGATCTACAACAGTACTGCCTGTCTGGAACAGCAACTGTTCCTCGAGGGAAACATATACCTTGCCGTTTTTTTCATAAACGGCAAGACCCTGCCCCTCAAATCCCCGCAAAGCTGAAGCTATTGTATTATGCAGTGCAGTCACAACCGAATCCTGGCGGGCAAGTATATTCTCAAGTTCAATAAGCCGGGCATTTCTTCTGTCAAGATCTGCCGACATTTTTTCAAGAACCTGCTCTTTCTCAATAAGGTCCTTTTCAATCAATTTAAGCCGGTCCTCACGCGCCATTAAATCCTCCTGTGTTGTCTGAAGTTGCTGCAACAACCGGGTGGTTTCGCGGGCGCTTCCCTTTAATATCGCCTCCTGAGCCTCCTGCAGATCACTGAACTGACGTTTCACCCTTTCAAGTTCAGCCCTGGTGTTCCTCAACATCACAGCCCTGTCGGTACTGTCGCTTATTAATTCCTCAATCTCCTTGTCCATTATTGATATCCGCGCCTCCAGTTCGGTAAGCTTCACATCCATCTTTTTGTTTGCTATCAAAAGTGAATCACGCTCCTGTTCAGCAAGGACCTTTTCATCCCTCATTTCCTGAAAATGTTTTGCAGGAACACAGGATGCAACAAATAATACAACAATTATTACAATTAATGTTTTTGGTGATTTGGTCATTAGCAATCGCTTTGTTGATCGGTTATAAATATGATAATCCTGTTCTGTCAACCGGTAATCCGGGTTATCCATATAGGTGCAAATATACATGAAATTTTTTCAGCTTAAATTACTCCGGGTAGAGCGGTTCGTTACCTCCCCGCTCCCCCACAGACCCGGACGAGCGCCGTTAACGCATCCGGTTCCTCGGTAATTAGATTCGCTAAGATAGAGCAAAAGATTTAGAA
>SLOS01000224.1 GCA_007132365.1 Bacteroidales bacterium
ATAATAAGGTCATACAAATTATCATCCTTCAGCAGATAGCTCCGTGAATGAAGGTTCACAGGATTCATTGCATCAAGATGATACATCGAATCAATCATTTCAGCCAGCTCGTTTTTAAGAAGGTCAACTGCAATGCGGTTTTGCTCAACTGCAGTAATATTATCAACTCCACGTGTCAGTGCATGGGCTGCAAACAGACCTGTCCCTGAATCAAGTAACAAAAGGTTGCCGGGTTTATTAATAACATAAGGAAGGGCATTGGTAGTGTAGTCCATAAAATGGGTTGTGTCTTCAGCGGACCATTCCACAACAGGCCCGAACCAGTTTCCGTTACTGAATATGACATCACGCACAGGCACTGTACCCTGAAAGGTAAGGCTTAGCCCGGGAGCATACCGCAGTGCAGGAGACCTTACAACACTTAACTGCCCGTAGGGACTGCTTTTTTCCATTACAATTTCTGCATCCGGCAGATTCAAAGCACCGGAAAGGCTTTTATATTCGGACATCGGAAGGGAGGGAGGCGAGAAAATAAGTATTACCGGTAATAAAAAGGCGGCGACGAGAGGGGCAGTGAATTTCAACCTCATTCCTTTGGGAATCAGCAAAGTTCCACCAACCAGCGGCATCAGTGATATGGCTGACGGAAGCTGGGCCGGGTAGAATACCCAGAACAGCAGTAGCATCAGCAAACCGCCGAGTCCTGATCCCATCAGATCGGCAAAATACAGGGACCCAATTTTTTCGACATAATGAATATAAACCAGTCCGATGGCCAGAGCTCCCATCAGAAAGGGTATGAAAAATGCAAAATAAGTTACCATCAGTCCGAGAATCTGGCTGCGGTCAATAAAAAGCAGGTAGGAGTCGAAACTGCCAAAAACTGTTGATGAGACCAGCATTATCAGGCTCATTGATGCCCCGGAAAGGATCATCAGCGCAGGCAACGCTATTTTTATGTGCCTGATGAACCAGTTCCTTGCCAATGCCAGTAAAGTACCGCTTGCCCCGAAACCCAGGAGGGCAACAGATATGACCATATATGCAAAATGGCTCCACTGAATAACAGAAAGAAGCTGCATCAGTGTAAGTTGAAATGCTATTATCGATGCGGAAAGAAGTCCGACACTAAGGTAAATCCTTTTCGTCATATCTTTCATCATCTTCTGGTAAACGGAACAAAACGGACAGGCATAAGGTTTGTGGTGGTTATTTTATCACCATGCTTTTCAACAAGCATAAGGGTTTGCACCAAAAAGGGCGACCCAACCGGGATAACCATTTTTCCCCCGTCCCTAAGCTGGGCAATGAGGGGAGGAGGGATATATTCGGCAGCTGCAGTTACAACTATGGCATCGTAGGGTGCTTGTTTCTCGTGTCCGAAATATCCGTCGCCTGTTATGACCTCCACATTGTCATAGTTGAGGCTTTCCAGTAACTGTTTTGCCTGATTGCCAAGTTCAGGTATTATTTCTATGGTATAAACCTTATCAACTATCTCGGCAAGTACCGCCGCCTGGTAGCCTGATCCGGCTCCTATTTCCAGAACCCTGTCCTTAGGACCCGGGTTAACCAGCTGGGTCATATATGCCACAATATAAGGCTGGGAAATTGTCTGACCGTAACCAATTGGCATTGGACCGTCGTCGTAAGCCCTTCTTTGCTGGCCGCGGGGGACGAACAGGTGGCGCTCGACATTTCGCATTGCACGCAGAGTAGCCTGATGATCTATTCCCCTGTTTTGTATCTGCTGACGAACCATATTTTCCCTCATCCGCTCAAAGTTCTGGGTGTACCCCTGAGTAAGCATTATGAAGAAAAGAATTAAAACCGTTGCTGATTTCATATCATCCTGTTTTTGTTCAATCCACAAAATACAAAAATAGGGCCATTTTGCCAAGCATCTGAATTAACCATCTTAATTATTATTATGGATTCAGTAAGGTGTCGAATGATTTTTTTTTATTTCTTTGTAAATATATTTGATGGAATTCCAATACTATATAACTGTAATCAGGGAAAAAGTATAACAGATAATACTAACTAAAACGCAACTTGACATGAAACAGATATCTTTATTATCAACAGCATTTTTTTTATTAATTACTTATACTATGGAAGCTCAAGATGGTATACCCCAGGTAACTGAAGTACATGAACCTGTCCCACCTGTTGTTACACCCGGTGTCGGCACTGCTCCGCCCTCAGACGCTATTGTGCTTTTTGACGGAACCGACCTTTCCAACTGGGAGAAAAGAGATGGTAATCCTGCAGAATGGGAGGTAAAAGACGGTGTAATGACGGTTATGCCCAGAACAGGAGACATCAGGACAAAGCAGGGTTTTGGTGATGTTCAGCTGCATCTTGAATGGCGTACACCTGAAGTGATAAAAGGTGAAGGTCAGGGACGCGGAAACAGCGGGGTCTTCTTCATGGAAAAATATGAAGTCCAGATCCTGGATTCATATGATAATCATACATACCCTAACGGAATGGCTGCATCAATCTATAAGCAAACCATACCTCTGGTGAATGCCTGCAGGGAGCCGGGTGAATGGCAGACCTATGATATCATATTCATGGCTCCCAGGTTCAATGAGCAGGGCAGGGTTACACATCCTGCGAGAGTGACCGTGATCCATAATGGCGTGCTGGTTCAGAATAATGTGGAAATATGGGGTACAACCCAATTTATCGGATTACCTCAATATACAATTCATGAGGAGAGATTACCACTCAGGTTGCAGGATCATGGCGACCTGGTAAGCTTCAGGAATATCTGGATAAGGGAACTATGATTATTATGCTTTTATTATCCTGTTTCAGCTGACGATCAGGTATTACCGACGTTACTTTCCGCGAA
>SLOS01000369.1 GCA_007132365.1 Bacteroidales bacterium
AGGTACCATGAGCATTATTTGCAAAAAGTTCGAGCGGGAAATAGATAGTCTGCCTGAACAGGTCTGTTTCACTGGTAAATATTGGCGCAATTACGTTTACCAGCTGTGCCATATTCGCCATCTTTATGATATCGGCGTTCCGGATAAATCCGTTTAAAAACCCAGCAACAACCAGCGCATCTTCGAAGTTATAATGCTCTTCCAAAGCACGGGGACCAGTACCGGCCTCACCTCCCATGGTCCTGTACCATACATTGTATTCGGTCCATGCAATATAGATGGGATTCCTTGACCCCCTGTCGGCGTGCTGCATCTCCCTGTCTATCATCCCTCTTACTATTTTGGTGCGATGTTCCATGATATGCGGGGTAGCAACGAAATTATAATAATCGTCAGTCCTGTTTCCTACATATGTGTGCAAAGCAATATAATCTGCATAATTTCTCAGCTCTTTCAGGACCGTACTGTTCCAGTGATCGGGATCGGAATCGCCGCCATAACTTGACGATCCTGCTGCAACTATCTTGATGTCCGGATCTGTCCATCTCATCAGCTTAGCGGTTTCACGTGCTTTCTTTGCATAATCCTCGGCATTAAGCGCACCCATCTGCCACCAGCCATCCATTTCATTTCCCAGTGCCCAGTACTTTATATTATGAGGTTCCGGATAACCGTGCTTCCTCCTCAGTTCGGCATAATAGGGCCCCTCTTTGATATTGGTGTATTCAACCCAGCGACGCGCCTCCTCGATCGTGCCTGTTCCCATATTCACGGTAAAAAACGGCTCGGCCCCAAGCCGCCTGCTCCACTCGGCAAACTCGTTGGTGCCAAACTGGTTTGTTTCCAGCACATTCCATGCAAGCTCCATTCGGGGAACTCTTTCCTCCTGCGGACCAACCCCGTCAAGCCAGTGGTAGTTGGAGACAAAATTACCGCCCGGATACCGGACGATTGACACATTCAATGCCCTGGCAGCCTCCATCACATCTTTCCTGAAACCCATGTCATCGGATAGGGGTGACCCGGGATCGTAGATGCCGCCGTAAACGCAACGACCAAGATGCTCGACAAAATTTCCGTATATATTGGGATTTACCTCGCCAATGATACGTTCGGTATCGATCTTGATCCTTGCATTCTGTGAAAAAAGAGGTCCACTTAAAAGCAACCCTGATGCAGCGATAACAGTAAAGAGTTTTACTGATAATTTCATGATAAAAACGTTTAGTTTGCATTTAATACGAGAAAACCAAATATAAATCCTGCGTTTGCAAGAATATATATAAAAATTGAGAATTGCCAAAAAAATGCATTTTTTCAACGGACTATATTGTTATTCCACATTATACTTCGAGGTTCTATCCGGCTTGGTCCATTGCACCATGAATTAGCAATTATTTCCCCGGGGAAATTAACTGGCTGTATGCTTTTATTTTTTTTATATTATCTTGCTGTAATTAATCATGTAGAAATCAGGTATAAATCGCTGTTTTTAACAATTGCTCTAGTATTAACATGGGAGTTTTTTTCCGCATCACTGCCCGGGCATAATCTTCCCTGGTTCGGTTCATTTCCATATACTGTTAATGCTAAAGGAGATATACAACCTCTTGCAAACTTAAGAGTCTGGGATTATTCAAGAGGTGATTACAATTACGTCTGGGACGAAGCATTGTTTACAGCCACAGTAGGAAGCTTCCCGGAAAACCGGTTGGGTTTATTTGATATAATTGGAAATGTTGCAGAATACACTGCTGATGACAAAGTTAAAGGAGGAAGTTGGGCAACCACCCTTGAAGAAAGTGTAATTGACAAAGTGCAGGATTATCCAGTTCCCGATCCGAGGGTTGGTTTCAGACTGGTCATGGAGATAATTGAAAAATAATGACTATTGAACAATTATTTTAGGAAACTGAGTTTTTCACCATTCCTGATATTCTCGCCCTTTTCTTAGATTTAAAACTATATTTGACAACAGGAAAAGTAGGGATCGAATATTTTCGAAGAAAAAGGAAAGCAATCAAAATCAGCCAATATAACAATCAAACTCAGCCAATAAAACAAACCCAAACCTCAATAAAATAAACTCAGCCAATAAAACAAACCCAAACCTCAATATATTAACCCGAATCACTAATTATTATGAAATTCCTTACAGTAATCTTTGCCTTTTTTCTGATTATGACCGGGTGTCGTGAAAGAGATGCAGCAGAAAAGATCAGCCTGACCACATTTAGTAATCCCGTTAACCTGAGCTACCGGTTTACCCTTGATGAGCCTTCAAGAAGGGAAGCCGCCGACCCGTCCGTAGTCTGGTTCAGGGACAGGTATTTTCTATTTGCATCAAAATCAGGCGGCTACTGGCATTCCAGTGACCTTATTAACTGGACACTTATTGAAACGGACCAGATACCAGTAGAGGAATATGCCCCGACGGCCATCGTAGTTGGAGAAACCATGTATTTTCTTGGCTCTTCAACCCAGAAAAGCACGATCTATAAAAGCAGCGACCCGTTAAGCGGAGAATGGAGTGTTGCGGTCGAAGAGCTTGAGATCCCGGTCTGGGATCCGGCATTTTACGTGGATGACGATGACCGCCTATACCTTTACTGGGGTTGCTCAGATGTTGATCCCATTTATGGGGTTGAGGTTGATTATGACAATAATTTTGCATTTATGAGCGACCCGGTGGTTCTGATAGAACAGAATCCGGCAGAGTATGGATGGGAGGTGCCGGGGGACTATAACACGCTGGTGAATCAGGCTCCATGGATCGAAGGTGCATGGATGACAAAAAGGGACGGTATCTATTACCTTCAGTATTCGGGACCTGGTACCGAGTTTAAAAGTTATGCCGATG
>SLOS01000277.1 GCA_007132365.1 Bacteroidales bacterium
GCCGTTAAAAATCCCGGACTTGTTAATCAGCACCGTGTCAGCCACCATTATCTGGTGCCTGAACCGGGGAAGGGTCTTCCGCCCCTTTTCAAAATTGGGCGCATCGACAATGGTTATGACACTTGCAAGGCCTACCCTGCCATTCAGCCCATCCTTCCCGAGTAATTCAATAATATTAACCGGATCTGAAAGCCCGCTTGCCTCAAGGAATATCATTCCGGGCCTGTACTCTTCAATAATCTCCTGAACCGATTCCACGAAAGTGGCCATAAGGCAAACGCAGAAAACTGAGCCGTTATTGATCTCCACCAGCCTGAAACCGGCCCCTGTCATTTTCAGATCAATGCCATCAACACCTGTGGGGGCAAACTCATTCTGAATAACAGCAATCCGTTTGTTACCGGAATACCTGGCAATAATATTCTTCAGCAAAGTTGTCTTTCCGCTGCCCAGGAAACCCGTAATGAGGTAAAAAGGTATTATATCTGCACTGATTTTGTTGTCCATTTCTATTGTCCTTCAAATCCCTTTTTCTGACTTAGACTCTTTGCACATTAATGATCCAAACAATAAGATTATTATTAACCCGGACTATCAGTTTATTATTGAAATTATAGTTAATGAGTGTTTTATTTGAGAATAAGCTGTACCTGTTTAGCCTTTGCAAGCGGAAATCAATCAGCCTTCTTGGATTTCAGGTAATCTCCGATTTTCTCGCCAAGTTTTCCGACAGGAGGTATTTGTGAAATAAACTCAATATTACCATCAATTACTATTGTTGGCAGGTTCCTGACACCAAGGCTTGCCATCATCTGAACACCTTCCCTGCCTGTTATCTTATGCTCTTTGTAAATGACTTTTTCCCCGAAAGGGTGAGAAGCCCTTGCCACTGCATCTACCATATACTGGCAGGGTGCACAGGAAGCTGAATCGAGGGTAATAATATCAATCACCACCTTATCGTCATGCCAGTGGCTGCCGAGGTCAAGCTTTTCAACCTCAGTTACTGGCGCAGCCGATGCCCTGAGTTCTCCCTGACGCATCTCATCATGGACCAGGTCCGTCACAGCCTCAAGGTTTTCAGATGGTGTATCCATCGGGAGGTCGCAGCCCGGGGCAAGCACAAAGCCCTCTCTTCCGCCTTTATCCATGCAATCAAGTGCTTCACGCTGACTATCCTCAGGTGTTCCCATCAGCAGAACTGTTGTCAGCCTCATATTGCCGCCAAAGCTTATATCATTGGCCAGGGCAACCTCCCGCACGTAATCGAGCGGGATATTCTCGTCAATTGATATATTATCAGGTTTGCACCTGCACATAGCTTCTATGTTCTGTTTCGCGTTGCCGCAGACAAAAAACGAGCTCAGGCTCTGTTTTTCGCGGATAAACGAAAATATGTCCGATGCCCGGGGAGAGACAAACGTTTCAAAAGAGGCAGGGTCAATCTGGCTGGTCATCGGGTCAACCATTGCCACGACATCACAACCTGCCCGGATATAGCAATCCGCCATCATTTTGCCTACATCAGTGCAGAAACTCATCACCTTGTTCACATCTTCAGGATCTTCGAACATCTTCATAAAGATGTCGGTGCCCATCAGGTGCAGGGCCAGGGTAAAAGGGCCAGTGATAAGGCCGTATAAGGCGATGTCAGGATACTTTTCCCGGAGCTTCGCGGCGGCATCCATAACTACCGGTATCCGGCCATCAAAGGCTCCGGGAAGTCTAAGATCCTCAATTTCAACACCCTCCTGAAGCGGATGGGAGATTACGGAGGGGGGACTGTTATCCGGCCAGTTGAGGCGGCAGCCAAGTGCTTCTGCCTCAATCTGCAGGTCAAAAACCACAGGTATGCCATCAGGTTTATAGAGCTCCACAGCTTTTGAAACACCGTTGAATATGTGGCTGGAGGATTTCAGATACTCTTCTGAGCCAATTCCAAGCAGTTTTGCGGCATGCACCCCTGCAAACGGCACCCAGGGGATCCGCTGCAAAGTCTCACGGTTAAATGCCTTTTTAACAAGGGCTGATCCTGCCAGTTTATAATCCATACTCCTCCTTTATATATTTGGTGTTGTCAATTACACCGTCCATTTCTGCAATAAACTCATCCTCAGAGTCTGGTATTGAAGATAGTTCATCTTTTAATAACGGAATGTATGCATCTTCCATTTCTGAAGATTTCAGCCGGCCTTCCATTATGGCTCCTTCAATAAGTGAAAGCCCCTTTAGCGCACCTTTTATTGCCCCATCAAGGTGGTTACGGCCCTTTACGATCTCAGATGCTATACTTATGACATTTTCAGGGGCCAGAATAAATGCCTGGGGATCAAAATACATATCCGATTCTACCATATACCTCTGCAAGTTCAGGATATCATTCTTTCCTGACATTACAGCCTGGTTAAAGAGGCGGGCATCATAGGTAAGCTGTTCAAAATATACGGTGGGCGCCATATCTGCAAGCAGTTTGATATTCTGCACAGATTCATTGCTCCAGAGGTCGGCACATGCGCCCGCAATATTCCCAAGTGGACTGAGGTGGGCGCATGCTGCTGTTTTGCCTTCCATGGAAATGGGAGTGCCTGTTATGGCCTTCAGAAATACCCCTTCATACCCGCAATCCTTATCGGGCCCTTTGGCTCCCTGCTCAATGGCCACAATTGTCCGGCTTACAGTCATGATCCGCACCACGGCAGCAAAAATTTTAGGTATATACTTTTTCTCCGCCAGCACCATTGCAGTGTTCCCAAACCCACAGGCAGTATCTCCGCCGGCAATCTTACCCTGGCTGTCAGCAATCCGGACAATTCTCTTCCACAGCATCTGCATATCCCTTACACCCAGAACATTCA
>SLOS01000334.1 GCA_007132365.1 Bacteroidales bacterium
GGACCATCTTCAGAAGTTCATCATTATATATTTTTTTATAGCCGTGAATATCAAGTATCTTATCTTCAGGCACGAATCCAAATTCCCTTACAAGGTCAACCAGTGCGGCCATCTGTGCCAGGGTCTGAATTCCTGTTGTTTTGTCAATCAATTCATCAACACTGCTTTTTACTTTATCATATACTGCTTTATCAGCCGTATCATAATGATCTCCCAGGATCGCCCTTATCATCACCGGGGCCATGATAAGCTCCCAGCCCTCGCGCAGCGTAGAAATGGTGCCGTCATGATCAAATATCGCATGGCTGATCTGCACATTGGCGGGCCAATTGTTGATAATTTCAATTTCAGTATCATCAAGATACCCGGCCTGCCTGATATCCTCTGCAAGCTCCGGCTCATAGATGTAGTCCGGGTCCTTTCCGATTTCAAGAATCTCGGCAGGTGAAGCTGTTCCAGTCTGGAACAGCTTGCGGACAGTCACGCCGGCGACAAATGATCCGATTTCAGCAGAGATCCCGGCACTGTAACCTGCAGCAATCGAGGCAGCAGCCCCGGCAAGATAGCTGTCTCCTGCACCCACAGGGTCAACCCGTCCCAGGTGCATAAGCCCGGGTATCCTGACAATACCTGATGAATCAACAGCGAGGGATCCCTTGCTCCCGCAGGTTACAAATACAGGCTTACCGCTTCTTTCGAAAAGGGTTTCGGCTGCCCTGACAGCTTCATCATAGGTGACCTGCGTATCTGAGCCGGTCCTGATCCCGCTCAAAAGCGCTGCTTCAACATCATTGATTTTCAGGTAGGTGCCACTGTAGGATCTCGTCTTGTCACGGATATCGGAAATAAATATCTTTTCAGGGTTTCGTGAAATCAGTCCGCTCAGTTTCTGTTTCAGATAACCGGTATGGATACCGGATGGGACCTGCTGGTTTATCACAATAATATCGAATTCATGAATCTTCTCCTCCAGCATTTCTGTCAACTGATCTGCCGTTTCATCAGAAAGTAAATTGAAATTTCCGAAATCGAGGCGGTTCTGTTCCTTATCACTAATATAGGGCTTGCAATATACATGGGTTGACCACTGTTTTTCCTGCGTAAGCATGCCCCTGGTCCCGATAGATGAATCGGTCATGATCCGTACCATCTCCCTGCCGAAAAGATCATTTCCGACAACTCCAAAAGCCCTTACCTCCTTAACATCCAGAGAAATAATATTATTTGCCAGGTTCCCTGCCCCCCCAAGGGAATAACTCTGCTTGCGGACCGGCCTGGTGGGCAATCCGGTCTCGACCGATATTTCACTGGTGGAATCATCGATAAAAAAATAGGCATCGAGGCAGAAATCGCCGATAACGGCAATCCTTACAGATCTGATTTTTTCAATAACTTCCGAGAGTAAACTGAAATCCATTTTAACTTTTTTATTAAATAATTAATATTAAACACTTTAACCTGCCCTGAACCAAAGGGGCACGGTACCAAACCAATTAAACAACAATTAAAGAGGTGAGTTACTACTTGCTTAAATCCCTGTAATACAGATCTCTGGCTTCAACTTTCATACCCTCATGATGCATCTGGATTGCAAAATGACCCGATGTATATTCATCATCTTCGTGTGTCATTACAAGTTCATCATTCACCCAGAATTGAATATGTGTCCCGACAGCCCTTATCCGAATGCTGAACCATTCATCATCCTGAGTTATGAGCTTTGATGCCTTTCCGACCGGATTTCCAGGTTTCCATAAATATCCGGTATGAGCTCCCTGGGTATTGTCCAGCTGAAATTCATAACCCCGGGGAAAACCGTCAAGATTGTCAGCTGGTGGATGAGCGCGGAAATAGAACCCGCTGTTAGCTCTATGACCGCTGATTTTAAACATCCCTTTAGCTTCAAAATCAGAGGCAGTGGGGTAAGTATAAAGGTGACCCCTGGCCGTTTCGCCAACAATTACACCATCCTGCACCGACCAGTCTGCAGCTCCGTATGCAAACCATCCGTTCAGATTTTTACCGTTGAACAGAGAAATCCATTCAGACTCAGACTGTGCACTCAGCGCACCTGTCATAAACAAAAAAAAGCTTATAAAAAGCAGGTTTAGTAATCTTTTCATCTTCAATAAATTATAATTAGTAATCTGTTTAACAATATGTTACAATCAATTGCTCAGCATATTCAGTATTTCATTTCCGATGGATCATTCATGCTTTAAAAATGTCTTTTTGTGTGCTTTCGCACATAAATAATTCATTATTAACACTTTAATTGAATGTTATGTTAAATTAATATCACTTACTCTTGCCTTGTCCGGGTACAAGATATAAAAATCTGACAAAACTTCCCCCGCAGAACCAATTTTATCCAAAAAATACAATAATATCCAAACCTTATTAATGCCATACCTGCCGTCCCGTAATTTCAACGCAGCACCACCTTTGTAATGATCATCTTCCCGGCCTGCTCGTTGAGCACCTCCATGATACGGGTTTTCATGTAGGAAAGTTCGTTGCGCAGTACCGGCGAAGTAATATGCACGTAAAACACCCCGTTGCGGATATAAAGTTTTTCTGTCTGCCTGGCTATCGCGGGACCGACAATGGAGGGCCATGAGTTTATAATTCTGGCTTCCGTAACTTTTTTTTCGAGTCTGAATTCCCTGAGGTAATCGGATATCACCTCTCCAATCTTCTGAGTGTTGCTTTTTCTCATTTTAGCATTTTAAATTGATAAGTGATAATTTTAAATTAAATTATCAAAATGCCACCAGGTCGTTATCCGGCTGTTTTGTTTAAACTCCGATAACGGATTCATCTGTCAGTTCAAATATGGAAAACTCAATTCCC
>SLOS01000017.1 GCA_007132365.1 Bacteroidales bacterium
ATGCTGCACATGCTTACCGGATAAGTTCCATAATGGGCTTGCCAGTGGCAAACGGTCCAACAGGAATACCCAGTAAAAGGGAGATGGTAGGGGCAATATCCGCCACACCAACCTCCCTTTTAAAATTGTTACTTTCTATATTCCATCCGTAAAATATAAGAGGTACATGCCGGTCATAAGAGATCATGCTTAACTGATCGCCCGACAGGCTTCTTTCGAACCATCCCTGCTGAAGATAGATCATTATATCGCCCGAGCGCTTAGGGTGGAATCCTGCCTGGATATGTGACTGAATACCGGATGAAAAATAATTTCTTCTGAGAACATCCTCCGCCAGGGTACCTGCCACACCTGAGAAATGGTTAAGAAACCTGGCAGCCCTGTTCTGTATATCATTCAGCGGGATATTATTGTCTTCAATAAAGTTGTGATTCAAATAGACCATACCTGCATTATAGGTACTGACCCAGTCCCCCTGCCCATAGGTAACATTAAGGTAGCTTCGCAATAGTGACATGGCCATGCCGGGACTGAATGTACCGCCCGGTATCCTGGCAGAGTTGTTATAGGAAACAGGATAGGAAACCGCCCGATCGGAAGTCAGAAAAACCAGGATCCGTGATCTGCAAATATGCTCATCCAAAAAATCAAGTAAATGGGCTATATCCTGGTCAAGCCGGAGATAAGCATCCTGGACTTCCATAGAAAAAGTACCATAATTGCGGTCAATCTCAGCAGTAGCAGAAAACCCGATTATGAGCATGTCTGCACCGTTCCTTTTCCCAAGTTGTTCATTAAGAATCAGATTCAGCGCAAAATCCTTGGTAAAGGTGTTACCGTATGGTATTGAACGTAAAAGACCGTAGTCATCACCCCTTCGCCGCATACGTTTCATATCATAATGGAAAGCATCCGGCCTGGATTCTTCACCAACCCTGAAATATGAATATCTTTCAGCTAAAGGCTCCCACTTCCTTCCAAGGTAGGTGTCAGGCAGCATACCGGCATTGAACTCCTCCACCCACCCCGGAAGCGAATCAATATAATAACTGCTGCTCATCCATGTACCGCTGGCATTGTCAAACCACCATGCCGCGTTGGCAGAAAACCCGCCTGATATTATTGATGCTGCATCATTAAGTGAAACAGAGAACACCCTTGACCTGAAATCGTTTGCCATTCGAAGTTCATCACCAAACGTTCCGGCCAGCAAGCCGGAAGGCGCCCTTTTCCCATTGACGAATGAGCCACCCACTGCAGCAGCATAATCACTGAAAACAGCTGATTGCATGTCATCTCTCAGCCTGTCATACCACTTATCGGATATAATACCGTGAGCCGAGGGGTTTGCCCCTGTAAAGATTGTGGCATAGCCGGGGGCGGACTGATTGACCAGGTAATCATACCTCGCATTACTGAATGAACTTCCTTCCGAAACCAGCTTCCTGAACCCGCCATCGCCGAACCTGTCCCACATACGGGTCAGATAGTCATAGCGCATCTTATCGACAACGATCCCAACGATCAGGTCAGGACCTTCACCGGCATTTTTTGCTTCTCCCCTTGCCTGTCCCCCAAGCCAAAAAGCCATCACCGATACCGCTAAAAACCGCATTAAATAATCTGAATAATTTTCTGAGAACATATTAGACAACAATTTTATAAAAAAGACAAAATGATTTAAACAGCAACTCTTCATCAGCCGGTAATGATAAATCTCCGGCTGATAAAAGAACTGCCATATTTAATTCTTATTATATAAATACCGGCAGGAATATTAACAGTACTGAAAAAAATGTATTTTGTTTCCCCCATTGCCCATCCCCTGTAGAGATGGATTAATTTCCTGCCCGACTGATCATAAATATCAACCTGAAGCGGAGCTGATCTCGGAATATCAATCCTGATATTTACTATATCCCGCGCAGGTAAGGGGTAGATCATTATGGCTCTTTCAAGCTCTTCCAAAGTGATTTCAGATTTAATAATAACCGGATCCATCTGTACATCAAGCCATGTAGCTTTACGGTTGCTGACCGTCACATTTTCTGCTGTCAGGGGATAATAGCCTTCGGCTGAAAACCTCAGATTAAAGCTGCCCTCCTCAATTAACCTGAAATACAATCCGGTTGATGGATCTGAATATACCTGTGAGGAGTCAGTATCGTGAAACATTATTTCAACTCTGGCCCCGATAGCCTCCCCTGTGATGGCGTCAGTTACATAGCCTCTTAAGCCGAACATAGCCTGCTCCATATAATTTAAGAGAGACCTTACATTATAGTACCAGTATCCGGAAAGTGAATCCGGGGCAGGATGCTTAATGTTGCTTATTTCCATGGTAACTTCCCTGCCACCCGCAAAATAGGTCACATAGTCCTGCCTGCTCCCGGTAACAGAGTACCAGTCATAGCCATTTGTCACACCCCCGAGAAAGGTCATGTAGCCGGGGGGACTGTAACGGATGGCTGTGTCGGCATATTCCCTGCATATATATTCGAACCAGGTATCATCGGCATGCCTCCTTTCCCGGGAGTCCCAGGGGTAATTCATAACTTCTGTTCCCCCATGAAGATTAGCCGATAAAACGAATTGCCCTGATTCAATGAGCTCCATCATGATGACAGTCTCCGGTTCGCGGTCCGTGGTTGTATAATCCGGGCTGCTGAGCATGGGGAAATTACGGTTAAGGTCAATATTGTTTGCATTTCGTCTTTTAGGAGAGGCAATCGTGTTTCCGTCACCTCCGAAATAGGTTCCATCAGGATTGGCAAGAGGATTGATCCATATTTCAATATTATCAAGCAACCTTTCCACCTGCCCGTTTTCCGGATAGTTATCAAG
>SLOS01000234.1 GCA_007132365.1 Bacteroidales bacterium
GCTTCGACAAGCCTTTTGGTTTCATCAATATCGATGTCGCCTGCTATTACCAGAACCGCGTTGTCGGGCACGTAGAACATCTCATGAAATTCCCTGAACTCATGGTCTTCAGCCTCCCTTATATGGTTTTCATCTCCGATGGGTGCCCAGCGGTAAGGATGCACCTGATAGGCCCTTTTAATTGTTTCGATCAATATGCTGCCGTAGGGCTGGTTGTCATAGACCTGTTTTTTCTCTTCAATTACCACATCTTTCTGGGTTTGAATTCCCACAGAGTCAACCACTGCATGAAGCAGCCTTTCTGACTCGAGCCACAGACCCAGTTCAAGCTGGTTGGAGGGCAGAAGCACATAATAGTTGGTCACATCAAAACTGGTGTAGGCATTCAGCGAGCCTCCTGCCCGCTCAACATACTCCGCAAACTGTCCTCGCGGGATGTTTTCTGTCCCCTCGAACATAAGATGTTCAAAGAAGTGTGCAAAACCGGTACGTTCAGGATTTTCATTTTTGGACCCCACATGGTACATAATGTTGGTAACTACAATGGGAGTTGAATTATCCTGGTGAAGAATAACGTGAAGGCCGTTGTCAAGCCGGTATTCTGTAAATTCAATTTCAACGGATTGTCCGGAAAGCATGGCGAACCCCGCAAGCCAGAGAAGGCTTGCAACTGTTAATAGTCTCATGTTTATAAGATTTTTTCTTTCAGGTAAATAATTATTTTGGTTGCTGTATTAATATGAATTACCGGGATGATTTGAATTACCGGGTTATATAAAATTAGCAAAAATAACCTGTATTTGGTTCAAAAAAACATTAAATAATTTAAAGTTTTTTCAGGTTGCGGACTCAACGGTCTGAATATAAGTGCTTAATCAGATCAGGGTTAATCCGGATCTGCTGATCTTACTCAGGGATCGCCGATAACTGATAATCAATAATTCTTTTCCGGATAGAGCTCTTTCCACCACTGGGGCTGCTCTTTCAGCCATTTGTCAAACCATGCAAGCTTGGTATTGCTCCATGCAATACGCTTGCTGTAGGTGAGGATATGATGGTTTTCTCCTTCAACCTCGACCAGCTCGACAGGTCTCCCGAGAATTTTGAGAGCCACGTAAAGCTGTATGCTTTCCCCCGGAGGCACATTGGTATCTGAATCGCCATGAAGAAGAAGCAGCGGGGTTGTGATTTTGTCGGCCGAAAAGAGCGGACTCTGGTCAACGTATATTTCCCTGTTGTTCCAGGGAAAGCTTCCGGCGCTGGCTTCTGCACTGTATGCGTAACCCCAGTACCCTTCGCCCCAGTAGCTTGATATGGAACTAATGCCTGCATGGGAGATGGCTGCTGCAAACATATCGGTTTCAGTCATCAGCAGCATTGTCATGAATCCTCCGTATGAGGCTCCCATACAGCCCACCCGCTCAGGATCTATAAAGGGATGGTCATCCAGAAACAGGCGGGTACCCTTAATGATCTCATCTGCCACCGTAATGCCCCAGTTGTTTACATGCATGGCTGAGAACTCCTGTCCGAAACCGGTTGCTCCTGAGGGCTGGAGCACATATACCACATAGCCTTTGGCTGCATACATATTGAAGGGATAACGGCCGCCGAAACTTCTTGATACGGGGTTTGTCCCTGCGTAATAATAGACGATAAGCGGATATTTTTTTGATCTGTCAAAGCCGGGTGGGAGGTATACCCTTCCGGGGATCCTTACACCTTTGTCGTTTTTGAAATCCCATTCCATGTTATCGCCGAAAACAACATTGCGGAAATTATCCTTATCCGGGTTTTCCAGCTCTCTGTACCTGCCGTTTTTCAGATTCAGAAGTGATACCTTCGGGGGAGATGACATTCCCGATCCGGAAAAAACGGCAACCGGCTCGTTATCAGAAAGCCTTATCCAGCTTAGCACATCTTCTCCGGTATCAATTCTGGTAAACCTGCGGTTACGGGTACTGAACCTGAACAGGTGAACAAAATCTTCGTCTCCCGCCACGAGGTATATGTTATTGTCAGCTTTGCTCCACAAAGCCTGTGAGACGGACGGGTCAAAATCCCTGGTAAAGGGATCAACAGTGCCTTTTTCCAGGTCATAAATATATGCCTGAGTATCGTAATTGTTGGCTGTCATTCCATCGGGGATATTTTCACCTTTACCCCCGAAAGCTGACGGACCGCCTGTGAAAAGGATCTGCTTTCCGGCAGGTGAAAACCTGCCGGATACGCCCCATAGCTTATCTTTGAAAAGGGTGTCAACCTTTTTGCTTTCAAGGT
This sequence comes from Bacteroidales bacterium, assembly GCA_007132365.1. GTDB lineage: Bacteria > Bacteroidota > Bacteroidia > Bacteroidales > PUMT01 > PXAP01. The sequence continues at coordinate 2,281 of SLOS01000234.1, forward strand.
CCATCAGGAACAGGTCATGTTTGGAATAGGGCCTTTCCAGGTAGTCGGGCCTGCTTTGGCTGAAAAGTATCGTACGGTTGTCAGGGCTTATATCATGGAGGGATGTTGTAAGAAATCCATGGGTGAGCCTCTCTCTTACCCCTGAGTTGACATCAACCCTGTAAAGAAAACTCCTTGTCCTGAAACCGGGAAGCCTGTCCTGCATACCCAGTATCCTGTTCATTGCCCCCTGTTGATCCGGAGCCTCTTTCCGAATTGAGTAGATCAGGAAGCTGCCGTCGGGCGCCCAGGAGTATGTGCCAAGATCCTCAATATCTTCGAGCACGGACCGGTATATTCCCTTATCGAGGTCGTGCATCCATATGGTCGATTTTTTATCGCGGGTGGTCCTGTAGGAGATAACATTGCCTGTCGGGACCCAGGAAACGGCAGATACGGAGGCATGCCTGAATGAATGGATCAGCTTTCCGTCGCTTACCCTTTTGATCTCGGTCCAGTTCTCTGACCTGTCCGCCGGTGGAAGCGAGCGGCTGAAGCTCACTGCATATAGTTTACC
>SLOS01000416.1 GCA_007132365.1 Bacteroidales bacterium
ATTGGTGCAGTGGCTCCGGAGATCTCACTGCCTGATCCGGACGGAGAAACGGTCAGTCTCTCCTCCCTCAGGGGAAAATATGTACTGCTTGATTTCTGGGCAGCATGGTGCGGGCCATGCCGGGAAGAAAACCCTTATCTTGTTGAGGCCTACAACAAATACCACGACAGGGGCTTTGACATCTACCAGGTTTCTCTCGATCGCACCCGGGAGGCCTGGTTAAGGGGTATTGAGGAAGACAACCTGAATCGTTGGACGCATGTGAGTGATTTGCAATTTTGGGGTTCCCAGGTTGTTCCCCTCTACCGGATTGAAGGGATACCTGCCAATTACCTGCTTGACCGGGAGGGCAGGATAATTGCCGTAAATCTTAGAGGAGAAGCACTGGAACGCTCTCTTTCAGAGATATTTAATTAACCATATATTTTACAGATGAAGGCATTGTCGAATTTAAATACCGGCATTACAGGAATTTCCGAACATGGCTCTTTAATTTGCTGTCACCCGCCGGTTACGGGTTCCCCTGCAATCAGCAGTGAATGCGCCCGCAGTATTACCCGGTTTTTGTTCCTTCTTTTACTGGTTTCAACCTTTTTGGTTCTTTATTCCTGCGGAGAATCAACCCGGGTCCGTATAAGCGGCAAAATTGAAGCTGCAGAAGGCAGGACGCTGTATTTCGACAAACTTGAAGTTACCGGTCCCCTACTGCTGGACTCGGTCAGATTAAAGAGCAACGGCAGCTTCTCGTTTTCAGCAGGAATTTCCGAACCAACTTTTTTCAGGTTAAGGCTGACCGGCAACAATTTCATAACACTCCTGGCCGAACCGGAAGAACGCATGATCATAGAAGCAGTGGGCGCCAACCTTCCCGGCACATATAGTGTTGAAGGGTCGGAAGGGTCCCGTCTGCTCAAAGAGCTGAATGACCGTCTCACTTTAACCAGGAAGCAGATGGAGCCACTAATAAAAGAGATAATTGCACTTGAAGAAGGTCCAGGTTTTGAAGAGGAGATGGAAAGGATCAATGAAGAGCTGGAGGAAATAATCAAATCACAGCGTAACTTTTCCATTGCTTTCATACTTGACAATATGGAGTCGCTTGCAGCAGTCACAGCCCTCTATCAGCAGCTTGATGATGCCAATTACGTACTGAACCAGACGCGTGACATACAGTATCTGAAGATCGTGGCAGAATCACTCAGTAAGAAGTACCCCAATTCTCCCCATGTTAAAGCGCTCGCGGCAGATGCAGAGAACCAGGAGAGAAATTATCAAATTTCCAGACTTTCAGCATTGGCGGAACAGAGGGGTGAAGTAATTACAATATACCCCGATATTGCAATGCCCGGTATAGATGGTGACACAATAAGGCTCCGGTCCATACCTGATAAGTATAAACTTGTACTTTTCGGATCATCTCTTAATCCGCAAAGTGTTCAGTTGACCCACGATCTGATTCCCATTTACAATGCCTATCGGAACAAGGGGTTTCAGATTTACCAGGTTTCCATTGAGAGGGACAGGGATGAGTGGATAAGAAGCATTGAATTTTCTGAGCTGCCATGGATCCATGTTGTTGAACTTGGGGAAGGAAGTTTCAGTGCAGCACAGGCATATAACCTGCAGCAGATTCCCTCCAACTACCTTATTAACACTGATGTAGGCGTGATAGGCAGTAATCTGACAGCACCGGAGCTGAGGCGCAGACTGGCAAGGGCACTGGATTAAGAAATCTGACAGCAATTTGAGCGGTAATAAAAAAATATATTTTGCCTCCGATGCCCATTTCGGTTTACAGGGTCCGGACGAAAGCCTTCCCAGGGAGAAGCTTTTTGTAAAATGGCTCGAAAAAATCCGGAATGATGCCAGTGAGATATATCTGCTGGGCGATATTTTTGATTTCTGGTTTGAATACAGACGGGTGGTGCCAAGGGGTTATACCAGGGTCCTTGGGAAGATCGCCGAACTGACCGACAATGGGATACCCGTACATTTCTTTACTGGCAATCACGACATCTGGGTGTTTGATTACCTGCCCGCTGAAACGGGCATGATCATTCATAAAGGGCCTCATATTGCTGAGCTTCATGGAAAAAAGTTCTATATGGCTCATGGCGACGGACTGGATGAGGATGATAAGGGATTCAGAATAATGAGGCGGATATTTACAAATCCCATACTGCAATGGCTCTTTGCCAGGCTCCATCCCAATTTTGCAATCTGGTTCGGCCATAAATGGTCGCACAGAAGCCGTTACTCAAAAGAGCTCATTACACCCTTTCAGGGCGAAGACAAGGAGGAGCATATGATCTTTGCCAACCGGATGCTGGAGAAGCAGCACTTTGATTACTTTGTATTCGGGCACCGCCATATCCCTCTGGACCTGCCCCTGAAAAACCAAACCTCACGCTATATAAATCTTGGGGACTGGCTGTGGCATTTCAGCTACGCTGTTTTTGACGGCAATACGATGGAGGTCAGAAAATATGAACCCGACCCCTGAAATTAACTACATCTTAGCAATACAGCAATGTGCCGCGACCCGGGTTCCGGTTTTGTAATGCATACATTTAAAAAAAGCCTGCCGAAATTGATCCGGCAGGCTTTTTTTATACTCTGCATTAAGATGATTACTAGAATATGCTATAGCTAACAGCAACTCCAACTGTTACAACTGAGGCCATAACCATCAGCTTTATAAGTATGTTAAGGCTGGGTCCTGAAGTATCCTTGAAAGGATCACCGACAGTATCGCCAACAACAGCAGCTTTATGGTTATCCGATCCCTTTCCGCCCAGGTTGCCTTCTTCAATATATTTCTTCGCATTATCCCAGG
>SLOS01000118.1 GCA_007132365.1 Bacteroidales bacterium
CAGCAACCGCATTCTCAACATTGAACCGCCCCGGAACACCAAGTTTGAGATCATAAAACCTTCCGGCAGGGCTGACAAGATCAAATACCGGAAGTCCGCCACCAGATATTCTTATGTTTGCGGCAAAAAATTCCGCCCTCCCATCCAGTCCGTAATTTACAAGCCTGGCATCTTTATTGATTCCCGCTTCAATCTTCAGCTCATCTTTACTGATAATAGTACCCCCGGCTTTAACCTGACCGGCAAAAGCATGATAGCCCCTTGCCATCCCGTCATAGTCTCCGTAAACATCAAGATGGTCAGGATCCATTGAAGTTATAACAGCGATATGGGGACGGAGTTGCAAAAAGGACCTGTCATATTCATCTGCTTCAACAATAAAAAGATCACTTCCTTCTGAAACCAGCAAATTACTGTTATAGTTTTTAGCTACACCTCCAAGGAAAGCATTGCACCCGGGCGGGGATTGCATAAGCAGATGAGCAATCAGAGTGCATACGGAGGTTTTGCCATGTGTCCCTGCCACTGCAATTCCTTTGCTTTCATTTACCAGGTCGCCAAGCAGTTTAGCCCTTTTTACTACATTATATCCGTTGGATATGAAATACTGCATTATTCTGTTCTTTCCGGGTATCGCCGGGGTATAGACAACCAGGATATTCTCCTTTGAGCTCTTATCAGTGTAACAGGCTGGAATTGATTTTTCATCGTCACTGAAGGATATATCTATCCCCTCCTCCATAAGTTTGTCCGTCAGTCTTGTACGTGTCAGGTCATATCCCGCAACCCTTTTTCCGGATATGTTAAAATACCTGGCAAGGGCCGACATCCCTATGCCTCCCGCACCTATGAAATAGACCATATTTATCTTGTCACTGTTCAATCCCCGGTATGTTTAATCAGTTTAAAAATCTCATCAGCTATTTGTGAGGCAGAATCAGGCAAAGCCATTGCTGCAATATTTTCTTTCAGTTCGGCAAGCCGGTTGCTGTCATCTATCAGTTCAAGTGCTGCAGGGACAAGCCGGGTTGCGGCTAAATCATCCGCCACCAGGACAGCAGCGCTTCGCTCAACAAGGGCCCTGGCATTTTTTGTCTGGTGATCCTCTGCAACATTGGGTGAAGGAACAAGTATTGCAGGCTTTCCGGTAAGGCACAGCTCAGATATTGTGCCAGCTCCCGCCCTTGATATAACAAGGTCTGCAAGCGCATATGCCAGATCCATCCTTGAGATAAACTGATGTACATGTACCCTGTCATACCGGGTTTTTGCAATCAACTCCTGCGCAGCCCTGATTCCAAATCTGCCGGTTTGCCATATAAGCTCAATACCGCTATGTCTGATCTTTTCGATGTTTTCAGATATAGTCTTATTTATGCTGCCTGCTCCAAGGCTCCCACCAAGTACCAGGATAATTTTTCTGTCTCCCTTAATGCCGAACCAGGATAAAGCCTCCTCACGGCTGGATGACAGATCAAAAAGATCGCGGCGGACAGGGTTGCCTGTAAGCACAATTTTTTCCGACGGAAAATATTTATCCATACCCTCATAAGCAACACATATCCGGGCAGCTTTTTTGGCAAGTAACCGGTTTGTTACCCCGGCATATGAATTCTGTTCCTGTATTAGTACAGGAACCCCTCTCGATGCGGCTGCCCTCACAACCGGTCCGCTTGCATAACCCCCAACACCGACAACAGCATCCGGTTTGAAATTATCAACTATTTTTCTTGCCTTTACCATACTTGCAAAAAGATTGAAAAAGAAAAGTAAATTCTTATAGCTTATTCTCCTTTGAAAACCGGTAACGGGAAGCCCTATTATTGAATATCCTGCATCCGGCACACGATCCATCTCCATTTTATGCTTTGCTCCTACAAAAAGGATATTGATGTTTTTATCCTTGTCCCTCAGGGCATCGGCAATGGCAATCGCAGGAAAAACATGTCCCCCTGTACCTCCTCCGCTGATTATTATATTACTCCTCATGATCATTACCTGCATCTTCATTTTCCGCCAAGGTGGCAGCTGTTTTCTGTACACCGTGACTTACACTTATTATTATTCCAAGAGCAATGCTTGTAAAAACCAGTGATGATCCTCCCATACTTACCAGGGGTAACGGCTGGCCTGTAACAGGCAGAAGGTTAACCACCACAGCCATATTTATCATAGCCTGTATCACAATGCTGAGCGTCAGCCCAATGGCAAGAAATGCAGGAAATGTTCTGGAACTTCGTTTAACTATAAGTCCCGCCCTGTAAAGCAGCCATAGATAGAAGAACATCATCACAAGTCCCCCGATGATCCCGTACTCCTCAATAATGATGGCATAAATAAAGTCCGAGTAGGGATGCGGCAGAAAATTCCTCTGGGAACTGTTGCCCGGACCCTTCCCAACCAGTCCGCCCGTCGCTATGGCAATTTTTGACTGCTCCACCTGGTAATTTCCCTCTCCCGATTTAGTAACAAAACTCTCAATCCGGTTTCTCCACGTACCCAGTCTTCCTTCAGATTCACTGTAAAGAGCAACTGCAATAAAAACCGAAGTGAAAACCAACCCCGCACCAATAAGCAGTAGCAGATATCGCGGTCTTACCCTTCCTATAAACATCAGGACTATGCAGGTAGCAAAAAGTATAAGTGATGTAGAAAGGTTTGCCGGCATGATCAAACTGCAAACCAGCAGTACGGGAATTAGCATCTTCACAAAAGAATCCCTGGTATCCTTAACATCATTCTGGTTCCGCGAAAGCAGTCTTGCAAGGTACATTATCAATGACAGTTTGGCAAAATCACTTGTCTGGATCGTAAATCCCAGTCCCGGCAATGTCAGCCACCTTGATGCCTGATTTATGGTAGTACCCATAATAAGGGTTAAGGCAAGAAGAATCAGCGAAGAAAATAAAAAGAGCTGGGAAAGTCTTGAATAGAATTTATAGGGCACCATATGGGTTATGAAGATGATTGCAAGCCCAATCATCATAATGGAAGAGTGTTTCAGAATATAATAGGCCGTATTGCCGCCCTGGTACCTGTATGCAAGGGTTCCTGTGGAGCTGTAAACCGCAAGCAGGGAGACAATCGAAAGGAATATTACCACCGCCCATATTACCTTATCACCCTTAAGATATCTGAATACTCCTGTCATCAATCAGTCTTTTAAAGATTCTTTACACAGCTTTTAAATTGCCGGCCTCTGTCCTCGTAATTTTCAAACAGATCAAAACTGGCGCACGCAGGTGACAGAAGAACTGAATCACCGTTTTTTGCAAGGTAATAGGCAGATCTGACTGCCTCCTGCATGGATGATGTCTCCACAACGGTCTTCACGACACCTTTAAAAGTCTCTGCCAGTTTTGTATTATCCTTTCCAAGACAGACAATGGCACGCACTTTTTCACGCACCAGTTCGGTCAGCTCCGAGTAGTCATTACCCTTGTCAATTCCACCGGCTATCCACACAACCTTCCTGTTCATACTCTCCAGGGCATACCATGAAGAGTTGACATTTGTGGCCTTGGAATCGTTTATAAATTCAATGCCATGAATTTTCAGCACAGGTTCAAGCCTGTGCTCGATACCCTGGAAATCCGAAAGGCTTTCCCTTATTACCTCCTTCCTGATACGAAGCAGCTGACCGGCTATTCCTGCAGCCATTGAATTATAAACATTATGCCTGCCTTTTAATGATAATTCATCCAGTGTCATATCTGTTTTATTGGTTTGTGTTGCTATGATTATCTTATTATTTTCAATATATGCTCCCTGCTGAGCGACAGGTTCCAGTGAAAATGAAAACAATGAAGCACTAATATCTCTTTTTGCCATTTCCCCGGCAATTGTCAAGTCGTCGCTGCACCAGATAAATGCATCCTCCTTCCCCATGTTTTCAGCTATTCTGAATTTTGCATTTATATAATTCCGGATATCATTATTGTACCGATCCAGATGGTCAGCTGTGATGTTTAATAAAATTGCCACTTCAGGCTTAAAACTTACTATGCCTTCGAGCTGGAAACTGCTCAGCTCAAGACTGTAATAATCATAATCATGCTCAGCCACCATCCTTGCAAAGCTTGTCCCTACATTCCCGGCCAGACCGGCATTAAGTCCCCCCTTTTTCATCATATGGTAAATGAGAGAACTGGTGGTGGTTTTACCATTACTTCCTGTTACACAGACTTTAGTGGCAGAAGTAAACCTGGATGCAAATTCAACCTCAGATATTACAGGAATCCCCTTTTCTTTCGCTCTACGCACAACAGGAGCTGAATCAGGGATTCCGGGACTCTTGATCACTTCATCAGCACCGTCAAATAACTTTCTTCCATGTTTCCCTTCCTCCCATTCAATCGCATACTGGCTGAGCAACTCCCTGAAAGCCGGCTTCAATTCTCCTGCATCCGATAAAAAGGGAGCAAATCCCTTTTTCTTCGCAAGCACTGCAGCACCTGTTCCACTCTCTCCGCCACCTAGTATGATAATTCTCCGGCTCATATCCAAACCTGCTTATTACCTTATTTTAAGAGTCACGACCGAAATCACCGCCAGCAATATCCCCACAATAAGGAACCTGGTAACGATTTTGGGTTCCTGGTAGCCCTGAAGCTGGTAATGATGATGCAAAGGAGCCATCCTGAAAACCCGGCGCCCCTCACCGTACTTCTTCCTGGTATATTTGAAATAACTGACCTGTATCATAACTGACAGACTCTCAACGAAAAATATCCCACACATCACCGGTATCAAAAGCTCCTTGCGGATTAATATCGCGAATACAGCAATAATTCCCCCCAGTGAGAGACTGCCTGTATCGCCCATAAAAACCTGGGCAGGGTATGAATTGTACCACATAAACCCAATGGTTGCACCGATAAAGGCTGCCATAAATATTACAAGTTCTCCGGTGTATGGTATGTACATAATATTCAAATAGTCGGAATAAATAATATTACCTGAGAGATAGGCCAGTATTCCAAGGGTCGTACCTATTATTGCGGATAGTCCGGTAGCAAGCCCGTCAAGACCGTCTGTCATATTGGCGCTGTTCGAAACAGCTGTAACAATGAGGATTATTGCAGGAATGAATACTATCCAGCTCCATTTGGTTGCCTTATCACCTAAAAACCAGAGCAGGTTGGCATAATCAAATTCGTTTCCCTTCAGAAACGGAATGGTCGTCTTGGTATTCTTTTCATCAATGGTTACATAAACCTCCACCTGACCCGTAATATCATCATTATAATTAATCTGCATCTTGGGTTCGCCATTGGCCAGCATTACCCTTTCGCGCACAAAAATATCCTCGCTGAAAAGCATGGAAACACCCACAATAAGTCCGACCACTACCTGTCCCAGCACTTTCAGCCAGCCGCTGAGGCCTTTTTTGTCCTTCTTGAAAACCTTGATATAGTCATCAGCAAATCCCACCATTCCAAGCCATACTGTTGTTACCAGCATCAGAACTATATATATATTTTTCAGATCCCCCAAAAGGAGAGTGGGAATAACTATCGAAATCAGAATTATCAAACCTCCCATGGTAGGTGTACCCTTTTTCTGGTTCTGTCCCTCAATTCCCAGATCGCGCACGGTCTCTCCTATCTGCTTTCTTTCCAGGACATTTATTATTCGTTTTCCGAAAATCAGGGATATTATCAACGAGAGAATTATTGCCGAGGATGCCCGGAAGGAAATAAAATAAAACATTCCTGCACCCGGGAATTCTATGTCCTGCAACCAATCAAAAAGATAATAGAGCATTTTACCTGGTATTTTGCATTACATTAAAAACCTCGCGGACTATCTCCCTGTCATCAAAATGATGCTTTACTCCAATGATCTCCTGGTAGGTCTCATGACCCTTACCGGCTACGAGAACGAAATCGCCTGGCCCGGCAATCATGCAGGCAGTCCTTATGGCCTCCTTCCTGTTGATGATACAGAGAACCCTGTCCCTGAAAGCCTTATCAACACCCCCAAGCATATCTTTGATAATTGATTCAGGGTTTTCTGATCTGGGGTTATCAGAAGTAAGTATGAGCTTATCGCTTTTTTCTGATGCTATCTTTGCCATAACCGGCCTCTTGCCCCTGTCACGATCTCCTCCAGCTCCTGCAACAGTAATAAGCCGGGAGCCACGGCCTGACACCTGTCTTATAGCTTCAATAACATTTTCAAGCGCATCCGGTGTATGAGCATAATCAACAATAGCAGTTACACCTTCTGGCGACCTTATGGTCTCAAAACGTCCTTCCACCGGGGTCAAAGCACTCAGAATCCTAAGTGCCTCACCCTCTTCGGCTCCAAGGAGTTTGCCAGCTGCAAAAACCGCAAGTAAATTTGAGGCGTTGAAGGCACCTATGAAATTTATCCACAATTCCCTGCCATTGATATTCAGGAGCATCCCGTTCGGATGCCTTTCAATAATGCTGCCCCTGAAATCGGCCATTGACTTCAAGGCATAGGTACTTACCCCGGCCCTGGTATTCTGAACCATAAAATCTGCATTACGGTCATCTTTGTTAACAAGGGCAAACGCATCATTTCCAAGCTCATCAAAAAATTGTTTTTTGACTCTCAGATATTCATCATATGATTTATGGTAGTCCAGATGGTCATGACTGATATTCGTAAATATTCCTCCTGCAAAAGAGAGTCCGCCAATACGCTGCTGATCTATCGCGTGACTGCTAACTTCAATAAAGCAGTATTCACAACCATCCTGAACCATTTCATAAAGCAGCCGGTTTATTGTCAGCGGATCAGGAGTGGTATGGGTTGCCGGCAATTTCCTGTCATTGACAAAATAACTGATTGTTGATATCAACCCTGATTTTCGGCCCAATCCCCTGAAAAGCCTGTAAAGAAGGGTGGCAGTCGTTGTCTTTCCGTTTGTTCCTGTAATGCCTGTAAGTTTGAGCTTACTTGAAGGATGGCCCCAGAAGGCCGAAGCAACCATTCCTAAAAACCGGGAACTGTCTCTGACTCTTATATAACTTACATTATTACTTATATTGTCGGGAAGTATTTCGCATACCACAGCCACTGCTCCATCCGATACAGCAGAATCAATAAACTCATGCCCGTCATTAGCTGTTCCCCGTATAGCAATAAACATACTTCCCGGAGAGATTTTACGTGAATCAGATTCCAGATTCACCACCTCTATTCCGGGATCGCCGAGAACCTCCTCATGATCAATACCCTTCAATAATGTGTTCAGCTTATGCACGGTTAAACCCTTAATTAATACTCATTTCCAAAACAATTCTCTGGCCTTGCCGTGTTATTGTACCCGGCGGAAGGGATTGTGCATTTACCTTTCCCCTGCCCCTGGCCACTACATTCAATCCTCTGTTTTCAAGCAGGTACAAAGCATCACTCAGTGCCATGTCGACAACATCCGGCACAAACTCATCCATGATCATTCTCTCCTGCAACTCAACAAAAGAGTCACGCCTTGTGGTGGTTACCCATTCAGACACTCCGTTATTGCCAATATGAGGCACTCCTAAATGATTGAATACCACATTCAGGTCATTGAAGTTGCCTGATTTTGAAAAAGGAGGATCATAAACTATGTTCCTTTGTGCTATCAATGGTTCATGCATATCGAGACTGGTGGCATAAACCTTGTCGGCAATTTCCCTGAAAATGGGTCCGGCCACCAGGTTGCCGTAATAGACATTATTGGACGGTGAGTTCACCACCACTATACAGGAATACCTGGGATTGTCAGCCGGAAAGTATCCCACAAAAGATGCCTGGTGGCTAACCCGGGAGTTCATGACGTAACCGTACTTTTCATTGGCTATCTGTGCCGTGCCGGTTTTTCCTGCAATACTGTAGTTGGCATTTCTGAGATTTATTGCAGTACCTGACTCAACAACTCCCTCCAGCATTTTCCTGGCACTTCTTATTGCTGAAGAAGATGCAATGGAAGAATTAATAACTGTCACGGGAAATACCTCCACGGGATTTCCGTGATATTGCAAAGCACTTACAAATTTTGGCCTTACCATCTTACCATTATTTGCAATGGCATTGTAGAATGTAAGAATCTGAAGGGGAGTCATCCTTATCTCGTAACCAATCGACATCATTGGAAGTGAAATACCTGACCATAGATTATCACCGGGATACTTGATTTCAGGAGTTCCCTCTCCCCGGATTTCAACACCTGTTTTCTCATTCAGATTCATACGGTAAAGCCTGTTGATGAAATCCTGCTCTCTTCCACGGTAAAACCTGTCTATCAATTTGGCGACACCAACATTCGATGATAATTCAAAAACCTCCTGAACAGTGATTTTCCCGTGTCCGCCCCGGCGGGAGTCTGCAATCCTCTGATTGTAGAAATATATCTCTCCATTTTCTGTATCTACACTGTCTTCCAGTCTTATATAACCATCTTCCAGCGCCACCAGCAACGACATAAGCTTAAAGGTTGATCCGGGCTCGGTACTTTCACCCAGGGCATAGTTGTAAGTTTCGGAATACCCCCCTCTGCTGTTTCTTTCAAGGTTTGCAATGGCCTTTATCTCACCAGTCTGTACCTCCATCAGGATTACAGTACCGTGATGCGCCCTGTGTGACTGCAGTTGCCTTAGCAATGCGTTTGTCGCAACATCCTGGATCTCTATATCAATGGTTGTAATCACATCTACCCCATCCTGTGGTTCAACCTCATTACGGTCATTAACGGGCATCCAGGCATTGCCTGAAATCCTCTGCATCAGTTTCAGGCCTACCACCCCCCGGAGATGCTTGTCATAGGCCCCTTCGATACCCACAATATTTCCCGACTCCCCTTTGGTTGTGTAACCAATGGTTCTTGAAGCGAGATTCCCGTGAGGCTGAATACGCTGATAATCCTGTATTACAATCAGTCCCCCGGTATTCTGTCCGTGACGGAAAAGAGGAAACCTTTTAAGTTCTCTCAACTGGTTAAATGAAACCCTGCGTTGAATAAGATGGAATCTCTTCCAATCCTGACGGGCCCTTACCAGATCTGACCGGTAGGCTGAAGCGGATTTATCACGAAAAAGAGCTGCCAGGGCAAGAGACAATGAATCTATATTATCATTGAACAGCCTGTCGGTCAGCCCGGCAGCCCGCAGATCCATTCTGATTTCGTAATGCGGCAATGATGTGGCCAGCAGCCGGTTGCCGGAAGCATATATATCCCCGCGGTTTGGCTGTATTTTAATATCACGCTCTGTCATACGGCTGGCCTTTTCCTGCCACATATTACCCTCAGCAAAATGGATATAGAAAAGCTTTCCAATAATTGCAGCAGCAAAGAGAAGTATACCGAAATATACCAGTGCTACCCTCCATAATATGTCCTTCTTCACAGACATGGCCTATTTTCTTTTTTTTCTTAAGACAATCTTCCTGGGAGGTTCAAGGGACTCCACCAGATCAAGGTTATTTTTTTTAAGCAGCTTCAGCACCTCGGACTGCCGGCTGATATGCATCAATTCAGCTGATACAGTTATGGCTTCGGCACGCAATTCCTTTAATTCAGTTTGCAGCCTGCCCGTTCTTCGCACCAGTTTTTCAGCATGGTAACGATTACCTATATAGAAAATAGCAAGAATTGCAAGAAAAATTATAAATGGAAGCTGCTTCAGCACGAAATCCCTTGTCAGGACACTGCCGTCAATGAAATCCCTGAAAGATCCCACTTTGGACTCCGGTTTACTTTCAGAATTTTCCTCAATGAACTCAACATTTTGGTCATCGGTAACCATAGCTGTAAATGGTTTAATTTCTTCTTGCTATCCTCAACCTGGCACTCCTGGCGCGCTTGTTGGTTTTTATCTCCACTTCTTCAGCCATTACAACTTTCCTTGTTACAAGCTCGAAAGGAACCAGCGGGTTCCCGAAAAAATCCTTATCAAGGCTCCCTTCAGGCTTACCCGTACGCATAAAGTTCTTGACTATCCTGTCCTCCAGGGAATGGTAGGATATAACCACCAGCCTGCCGTCTTTCTTTAAACTGAGCAGTACCTGCAACAGCATATGTTTAAGTACTTCAAGTTCATTATTCACCTCAATCCGCAGTGCCTGAAAAACTTTCGCAAGGTATTTACTCTCCTGCCGTGGGGGAATGCATCCTGATATAGCCTCAAGCAGTCCTGCCATATCATTGAAAGGCTGTTTTTCACGTGCATTGACAATTGCACGTGCCACTTTTTCGGCATTATGTACCTCACCGTATATCCTGAGGATATTTCCCAGGTTTTCAATGTTGTAACTATTCAGGATATCCAGGGCGGTTAACGGGCCGTCCAGGTTCATCCGCATATCAGGGCTGACGCCAGACCTGAATGAGAATCCCCTTTCAGGCGTGTCGATATGATGTGATGAAATTCCAAGGTCAGCAAGTATGCCGTCAACCATATCAATTTTGTAATACCTCAGAAAATTCCGGAAGAACCTGAAATTGCTTCTTATAAACATGAACTGCCTGTCTGTTATCTTCAGTGCCTCAGTTTCAGCATCAGTATCCTGGTCAAAAGCTATAAGCCTCCCCCCATCAAGCTGTGAAAGGATCTCCCTTGAATGGCCACCCCCGCCAAATGTAAGGTCAACATAAGTGCCGTCATGGCGGATATTCAAACCGTCAATACTCTCTTTCAGAAGTACTGGCTTATGATAAACCATGGCTTATATATTTCTTTCAGTGTCACCCATAATTTTTTCTGCAAGAAGAGCAAAATTATCAGCCTCACCTGACTGTTCATCATACGAGTCTCTGCTCCAGATCTCAATCTTTCCGTCCTGTCCGGCAAGCACCACTTCACTGTCTATCCCCACAAGATCGAGAAGCCGCCGGGGAATAAGTATCCGGTTACTGGCATCAAGCACTACCTCCGCCGTTCCCTTGTAAAAGCCCCTCAGGAACCGGCTGTGCTCCTTATTGTAGGGATTGATCCTTGATCTGATAATTGAATTCTGCCTGTCCCATTCATCCATGGGGAAAAGTACCAGGCACTGTTCAAAAATATCTTTCTTTACAACAAATTTATCCATAGCTGCGGCAGGCATCTGCTTTTTAAATGCCGAAGGAAGGATCACTCTCCCTTTTGAATCAACTTTACATGTAAAATCACCAATAAA
>SLOS01000007.1 GCA_007132365.1 Bacteroidales bacterium
AGGAGGAGGATGGTTTTTTTGCCGGGATACGGCTTTGTCTGGTTAGCCTGAGGATACATAAAAGGTGTTTTTAAGAACGACATTAAGCAACATTAAAGGTAATAACAATATTGTTGCCGGAAAACTATTGCTGCAACAATTTCGCGACAGGGAAACCCATTGATGCAACAATTTGCAGGCCCGCATGTGTGAAGAATCATCACCCCGACCAGCTTCCTGCTCTCCTTCAGCAAGCTGAACGGAGCAGGTTCGGTAATCCGGACCAGCCGCAGTCAGCCGGACCAGCCGCAGTCAGCCGGACCAGGCCCTGTCAGCCGGACCAGTCTCAGTCATCCGGACCGGGCTCAGTCATCCGGACCGGGCTCAGTCAGACCGATATTGTTAGCAAGTGTTGTATTTAAAGACTCTATTTTTTATCTTTACGATGGAATAGAGGGCTTTGCAAATAAAAATTTGCTTCAAAGATTTCTATTTTGAAATACCTAAGAATAATAATCGTTAATTATTATCAGATAATTGAACGATTAATTCAAAGGATATTTAAGAAAAGTATCAATCTATAATCATTGACCATGTTGACAAAAGATAAATTAAAACAGACAATTGATGCATTGCCTGATCATTTTACAATTGAAGATGTTATTGAAGAATTGATTGTGCTTGATAAAGTTGAGCAGGGCATGAGGGACGTTGAGGAGGGAAATGTGTTTACCATGGAACAAGTTCAGGAAAAGCTCGGCAAATGGCTGAAATAAAGTTTACAAAACGTTCATTAGATGATATAGAAAGTATTGCCGGATATATTTCCCGGGATTCAGTCAGATATGCTAAAATAACAGTTCGGAAAATTTTTGAGAAAACGAAAATACTTGAAGTTAATCCCCTGATCGGCCGAATTGTTCCGGAAGTAAATAAGAAAGAAATCAGAGAAATAATTTACGGCAATTTCAGGATTATTTACCATTATGAGAAGAATAAAGTCAATATTCTATCAATACATCATTCAGCCAGAGATTTGAGCAAGAGAGGAATATTACCGGATAAATAAAAAATAATACAGACTTCGGTACAACGCCTGTGACCACCCATGTCACACAAATGTAAAATCTCCCTGGCAACTGTAAGAATGCAAGCTCATTAAAGCTCAATATCACCCCGGCCAGCTTCCTGCTCTCCTTCAGCAAGCTGAACGGAGCTGGTTAGGTAATACGAACCTGCCGCAATTAACCGGAACAGGCCCTGTCATCCGGACCAGTCTCAGTCAGCCTGATCAGGCCCTGTCAGCCGGACCAGTCTCAGTCATCCGGACCTTTATCAATCAGCCACCATCCGGTACTCATCTGCCGGGCGAGATAATATTTTAAAAAACTCGCTTCTCTTCAGCCAAAATTTCTGAGAATTGACTTGATAGTTACTTGTAGTATATTCTTTTTTAATATATCTATATCTCCTGTAAAAAGCCAAAATTTTGTATTTTCAGAACAAAATTTTGGTTTCTTTTTTTACAGAAGAAATGATAATCTAATACCAGTAGAAACTGTTAAATATTATCAAAAAGTAATGGAGAAAGTTAAAAGTACCTGTGTGCTTCATTTATATGAAGGACAGGGTCACGGATTCTTCAATTATAGAAACTTTGAATATTATAAAAAAACAGTTTTTGAAGCTGATGGGTTTCTTCAATCACTTGGTTACTTGACCAATGAACCAATAATAAAAATTAAATAGTAACAGCTGTTAATAACACGTTATAAAAAATTGCCGGGAAGGTGGGTTGTTCAATTGATTAACCTGATTTGTACTTATGAAATTAATATTGATAAAAACCTTTGAATTATGTAAATTATATTTTACATTTGGTCTTGATTTGTGTAAAATATGTTTTTATGATTATTCGTCCGTTTTGGCTTGAGCAACTAAAAAATGCCTGGAAAAAAAGACCTTTGGTTTGGCTTTCGGGGGTTAGGAGAAGTGGTAAAACCACTATATGCAAAATGATCCCCGATGCGGTTTATTTAAATTGTGATTTGCCTTCCGAAGCCAGGCAACTTGAAAATCCTGAATTTTTTTATCGTAATTTACGAGAGGGTTCTACAATTATTTTTGATGAAATTCACCGAATAAGCAATCCCAGCCTCACATTAAAAATTGGAACAGATGAATTCCCCCATCTTAGAATACTTGCAACAGGTTCATCAACGCTGGCAGCAACCACAAAGTTCCGTGATACATTAACAGGAAGGAAGGTGCAACTGTTTTTACCTCCGGCTTTGTGGAATGAATGTCTGCATGATTTCGGAATTCCTGATATAGACCACAGGATGCTGAATGGTGGGTTGCCTGAGTTCCTGCTCTCTTATAAAAAAAAGGAAGATCTTTATTCTGAATGGATTGACAGCTATTATGCCAGAGATATTCAGGAGCTTTTTAATGTGAGGAACAGAACGGGTTTTCTGAAACTAATGCAATTGCTTTTAGGGCAAAGCGGAGGGATCCTTGAAATTACCTCTCTGGCAAAGGAAAGCGGATTAAGCAGGCCAACGGTAATGTCTCACCTTGAAGCTCTGACAGTGGCACATGCAATTTCATCTGTGCAACCTTTTTTTGGCGGAGGCAAAAAGGAAATAGTTAAACGGCCTAAAGTATATGCTTTTGATACTGGTTTTGTTACCTATGTAAAAGGTTGGAAAGATATAAGGGATTCCGACCGCGGCCTTTTATGGGAACACCTTGTTCTTGATATTCTAAGAGTTAATTTTGGCAATGTTTTTTACTGGACCGATAA
Source organism: Bacteroidales bacterium (assembly GCA_007132365.1). GTDB lineage: Bacteria > Bacteroidota > Bacteroidia > Bacteroidales > PUMT01 > PXAP01. Next base: position 2,786 of record SLOS01000007.1, read on the forward strand.
GGAGAAAAACGAGGTTGATTTCATTATTAAAGGACCTGGCAA
>SLOS01000200.1 GCA_007132365.1 Bacteroidales bacterium
GCCGGGAACAAACTTGGAGAAGGCAAGCCTTATATTCACCCCAACGATGACGTTAACAGGTCACAGTCCTCTAACGACACCTTCCCCACTGCAATGCACATAGCAGCCTATAAAATGATTGTGGAGTTAACCATTCCGGGAATTGAAAAGGCAAGAAATACCCTGGCGTTAAAATCTGGGGAGTTTAAGGATATTGTAAAAACTGGCCGGACCCACTGGATGGATGCCACTCCGGTCACAATGGGGCAGGAGTTTTCCGGTTATGTTTCTCAGATGGATAACGGATTAAATAGTCTCAGGTCGGCAATGCCCCATCTTAGCGAACTGGCTCTTGGGGGTACAGCAGTTGGGACGGGTATCAATGCCCCTTCGGGATACGCTGATATGGTGGCAGTCAGGATAGCCGAATTGTCGGGCTACCCATTTATTACCGCTGCCAATAAATTTGAGGCATTATCGGCAAATGATGCGGTGGTAAAGGTTTCTTCCGCTCTTAAGGGATTGGCAGTCAGTTTGATGAAGATAGCAAATGACCTCAGGGTCCTTGCCTCCGGTCCCCGCTCCGGCATAGGAGAGATCACTCTGCCGGCCAATGAGCCCGGTTCGTCAATCATGCCCGGCAAGGTCAATCCGACTCAGATTGAAGCCCTGAGTATGGTCTGCGCCCAGGTGATTGGCAATGACCTTGCCATAACCACCGGGGGCATGCAGGGACATTTCCAGCTTAACGTGTTCAAACCGATGATGATTTACAACCTTTTAAATTCAGCCCGGTTACTGGGCGATGCCTGTATATCATTTAATGATAACTGTGCCGTGGGAATTGAGCCAAACCGAGAGATTATCGCAAAACACCTTGAAAACTCGCTTATGCTGGTAACAGCACTTAACCCGCATATCGGTTATGAGAATGCCGCTAAAATCGCGAAAAAAGCATTTGACGATAACAGCACCCTGCGCCAGGCTGCGGTGGAACTGGGACTGGTGACCAGGGAGCAGTTCAGCAGATGGGTTGACCCGAAAAAGATGATTTGATAACGGCTAAGGGGGCTTGAGTGAATAAGAGGGCCTCTGCGGATCATTATCTGCAGAAATGGTCGCCGATCCGGTTTTGCTGATTTTCAGCTGTTTGAAACAATAAAATTGGAGATTTCATTTGCTGCTTTTTCCGGTTCTTCCAGAAACCCGATATGCCCGCTGTTTTCAAGTGTGACAAAACGGGCTCCTTCCGGCAACCTTATCTTTTTGGCAATATCTTCAAAGGGGATATAATTATCGTGCTTACCTGCAATCAGCATTACAGGAATTTTTGTTTCAGCAAGCAGGGCTTCCCGTGAGGGTCTTGCCATCATTCCGTTAAGGCAGGCAATAATACCTTCGTCAGGGGTTGAAATTGCAATTTCTTTGGCCTTTCCCAATTCCGATTTGAACAGGTCTGCATTTTGCGGTGCAAATGCTTTGGGGATATTTATTTTTGAGATCAGCTCCTTCCTGCCCTGTTTGACCAGGACTATTTCACGGCATCTGTTCTGCATTGTCTGGCGGGTATCGGGAAAAGGGTGTGAGTGGAACAGGCAGATCCCCTGGAGCCTCCCGGGGTAAAGCTCCATAAAAGCCAGTCCGCTATACCCGCCCATGGAGTGCCCTGCAATAAAACATTTATCAATACCGCAGTGATCAATGACAGCAAGAACACTTTCGGCCAGTTTCTCCATGCTGTGCACCTCTCCGATAATCCCCGATTTTCCGTGCCCCGGCAGATCCGGACAGATAATCCTGAAACGTTCTTCAAGGATATCCGCAAAACTGTTCCATATTTCCAGAGACTCCAGGTATCCGTGCAGCAATACTACTGCCGTGCCCGTCCCCTTATCAGAAAACCGGATCCCTGTATTGGCAAAGGGTATTGTTCTGATCATTTTTTTGCTTTAATCAATAGAATTCCTCGAGGTTCTATCTCGGGGCAGTTTATTATCCGCAGCAAATTTAAGAAAAGAAATGTGCCGGGAGAAAATATTTGCAAAGGAAAATGATATAGAATTGTGAGTCGGAAAGAGGATAAATACCATTGGGTCAACTATTATTAGAATAGCTTGAACCTTTCAAAATGGAATAAATATAAATTATCTGAATCAGCACTTTGTCATTGAAAATATGTTCTGAAGTGAATATATTTGTATATAAGGAATTTTGGATATGATATTATGCCTTATTTCCCTGTATATACCTTTCCGGACTCTTCATTTGTACTAATAATAAGCTTATGAGTAGTTTTTTTAATGCATCGGTTGGTAAAAAATTTCTGGTCAGCGTTTCCGGATTATTCCTGATTATGTTTCTGGCCACGCACCTTACTGTGAATCTTTTCTTACTTTGGGGGCAGGAATCATATAATCTGGCTGCACACTTTATGGCCACCAATCCTGCCATAAAGATTATCGAGCCAATGCTTGCTTTAGGGTTTCTCCTGCATATTACCTATTCGGCATGGCTTACATTTGCCAACCGGGATACCCGTCCGCAGAAATATGCCATGGTTGACCAGAGTGAAACAAGCAGCTGGCCTTCACGCAATATGTTTGTGCTGGGGAGCCTGATTTTTATTTTCCTGGTTTTGCATCTTTCCAATTTCTGGGCAAAAATGAAGTTCGGAGATATGAGCTACATTGATTATAATGGTGTAATGGTTCAGGATGCCTATACCCTGGTAACAGGAAAATTTGTAATCTGGTGGTACGTGATAATTTATGTTGCCGGAGCTGTTTTTCTGGGACTTCATCTGCTTCACGGTTTTCAGTCGGCTTTTCAGACTCTCGGCCTTAACAATCAAATCTGGAGGAAGCGTCTGACGGTGACAGGAACCGTTTACTCAATTATTATTGCTGCCGGGTTTTCTATAATCCCGCTATATTTTATCGTTAATTCCTTCATAAACTAAGATTGCCGGTTTTGCTGGCAACCTTAGTATAAACCAATCAGTTTTTTCAGATATGAGCAATTTACAGTCAAAGATACCCGAAGGACCCCTGGCGGATAAGTGGACCAGCCATAAGAACTCTGTCAAACTTGTCAGTCCTGCAAATAAAGCCAGACTTGACGTGATAGTTGTCGGGACCGGGCTTTCAGGAGCCTCTGCCATTTCCACTCTCGCTGAGCTGGGCTATAATGTAAAGGCTTTCTGTTTTCAGGATTCCCCACGCAGGGCACATTCGGTTGCCGCCCAGGGAGGCATCAACGCGGCAAAAAATTATAAAAATGACGGGGATAGTGTTTATCGCCTGTTTAATGACATTATTAAGGGTGGTGATTACCGGGCCCGTGAAGCCAATGTATACAGGGCAGCAGAGGTAAGCAACCAGACAATTGATCAGATGGTTGCCGCCGGTGTGCCGTTCGCGCGCGAATACAGCGGCTATCTTGATAACCGCTCTTTTGGCGGGGTACAGGTTTCCCGCACATTTTATGCCCGGGGACAGACCGGTCAGCAATGCCTTCTGGGGGCGTACAGTGGAATGATTCGCCAGATCGCAAAAGGCAGGGTCACAATGTACAGCCGCAGGGACATGCTTGATCTGGTGGTTGTTGACGGGAAGGCCAGGGGCATTGTAACCCGCAATCTGGTTACCGGGGAGATTGAGCGTCATTCGGCACATGCTGTTGTGCTTGCTTCAGGGGGATATGGCACCATCTATTATTTGTCAACACTGGCAGTAGGATCCAACGCAACTGCTTCATGGGCCGCACATAAAAGGGGAGCCCTGTTTTCCAATCCCAGTTTCGTGCAGATCCATCCCACAAGTCTTCCCCAGCTTAATGATTACCAGGCCAAGCTGACACTGATGTCTGAATCCCTCAGGAATGACGGACGGATATGGGTGCCAAAGGAAAAGGGCGACAAGAGGCACCCCAACGAAATTACTGAGGAGGAGAGGGATTATTACCTTGAAAGGCGTTATCCCGCCTTTGGTAACCTGGTTCCCAGGGATGTGGCTTCCAGGGCAGCCAAGGAGAGATGTGATGCAGGTTATGGCGTTGGTGAAACCGGAATGTCGGTTTATCTTGATTTCAGCAGGTCCATCGGCAGGTTCGGGGAAAAAACCATTGAGGCCAAATACGGTAACCTTTTCGAGATGTATGAAAAGATAACCGGGATTAATCCTTATAATGAACCCATGCGTATCTATCCTGCCGGGCATTACACCATGGGGGGATTATGGGTGGATTATAATCTGATGACAACCATTCCCGGCCTTTTTGCCATTGGCGAGTCAAACTTTTCTGATCATGGGGCCAACAGACTTGGGGCAGGGTCGTTGATGCAGTGTGCGGGTGACGGATATTTCATTTTACCGGTAACTATAGGTGATTATCTTGCCGGTGAGATCAGGACACCCCGGATATCCACCGATATACCCGAATTCGAAAAGGCGGAGAATGAGGCTGTTGATAAGTTACGGAGCCTGCTCGCAGTGCGTGGCAAACAGACCGTTACCTCTTTCCACAAGAGGCTGGGCAAGATAATGTGGGATCTTTGCGGAATGGTAAGGAATGAGGAAGGCCTGAAAAATGCAAAAAAGATGATAGATGAACTTAAAGAGGAATTCTGGAATGATGTAAAAATACCCGGAACACTCGATGAGCTCAACCAGGAACTTGAAAAAGCGGTTAAGGTGGCTGATTTCTTTGAGCTGGGAAGGTTGATGTGCCAGGATGCCCTTGAGAGGAAGGAATCATGTGGTGCACATTTCAGGGAGGAGAGCCAGACACCCGAAGGAGAAGCGCAGAGAATAGACAGCGATTTTTCATACGTCGCTTCCTGGGAATACAGTGGAGAAGGCAACGACCATGTTCTTCACAAGGAGCAGCTTACTTTTGATAATGTGAAGATGCAGGAGAGAAGTTATAAGTAATGAGTAACTTGTTTTTCTGGATCTGTTCTGCAATTCCTGAAAAATAATTTTAAAAATTAATCATACAGGCGGATAAACTATAACACGGATCAAAAATGGAAATCAAACTCAAAATATGGAGGCAGAAGGATGCCAGAAGCCAGGGCAGTTTTGTGGACTATAATCTTTCAGGAGTGTCGGGGGATATGTCTTTTCTTGAGATGCTCGATTTTCTGAACAAGACATTGATTGAAAGCGGCGATGAACCTGTTGCATTTGAGCATGACTGTCGTGAAGGTATCTGCGGATCCTGTTCTCTATATATCAATGGCAGGCCTCACGGACCGGGGGATCTGGTAACTACCTGCGAGCTCAGGATGACCAGGTTCAAAGATGGCGACACTATTGTTATTGAACCCTGGCGGGCAAAATCTTTTCCGGTGATCAGGGATCTGATTGCAGATCGCTCTGCTTTTGATAAAATTATGGAGGCAGGGGGGTTTATATCTGTCGGTACCGGGTCTGCTCCCGAAGCCAATTCCATTCCGGTTACGAAAGAGGATTCCGACGAAGCTTTTGATGCTGCCACCTGTATCGGTTGCGGCGCCTGTGTGGCCGCGTGCAAAAATTCTTCTGCCATGCTTTTTGTAGCAGCAAAGGTATCTCACCTGACCCTGCTTCCCCAGGGACATGCCGAGTCCGCAAAAAGGGCACAGAGCATGGTGGCGAAGATGGATGAGCTCGGTTTCGGCAGTTGCACCAATACTGGTGCCTGTGAAGCTGAGTGCCCGAAGGGAATATCCCTGGCACATATAGCAAGGCTTAACAGGGAATTTTTAAAAGCCGGATTCAGGGGTTAGATAAATCTCTCTTTGAACCATCTGCCGCAGCATTAACTGCTCATAATATCTTCAATCTCTGCAACGGTTTTGGGTATGTGCCTTCCCAGTACCCTGCAGCCGGTGTTCGTTACCAGGATATCATCTTCAATGCGAATACCTCCAAAATTTCTATATGATTCAAGCCTGTCGTAGTTGATGAATCGGGTGAATTTTTTTTCGGACCTCCATTTATCAATCAGCGGGGGGATAAAATATATACCCGGTTCCGAAGTGAGCACAAAACCTTTTTTAAGTCTCCTTCCAAGCCGCAAAAAGGTGAGCCCGAACTGCCCGGATCTTTTAATCTCATCATCATAACCAACGTGATCTTCACCCAGATCCTCCATGTCGTGGGCATCAAGTCCCAGCATATGACCCAGTCCGTGCGGAAAAAACAAAGCATGTGCCCCGCTTTCAACCGCCTCCTCCACATCCCCCCTCATCAGTCCGAGATCCTTAAGGCCACGGCAAATTATTGTCGCGGACTGCAGGTGAATGTCCCTGTAGGGGATCCCCGGCCTGATGGTATTAACAGACTCCTGAAGGGCACTGAGAACAATTTCGTAAATATCTTTTTGATCAGGAAGAAATTTTCCGCCGACAGGCACAGAACGGGTAATATCACTTGCGTAATGCAAATCTGTCTGGCTGCCTGCATCAGTTACCATAATCCTGTTTTTTTCCAGCTTATTACCATGATAATGATTATGCAATGTTTGTCCTTCAATGCTTAGTATGACCGGAAAAGACACCGGGTTACCATTTGCAAGTGAGATACCCTCTATCCGTCCGGCAATTTCCCTTTCGTAAATACCGGGCCTGGCCATTATCATGGCAGTGGTATGCATATCAAAGGCAATGTTTACCGCCTTTTCAATTTCCGCAACTTCTTCGGCCGACTTGACAGATCGCAGTTTAATTACTTCCCTCACGAGTTCGTGCGAGGCCTCCCCCTCTACCCTGGTGTGAGGTATGCCAAGCCATTTTTCGATCAGCAATATCCTTTCTGTTCTGTATGGAGGAAGGTAATGGATTTTTCTCCCTTTACCCAGGGCCAGTTTAAGTAATTTAGCAAGCTCCGGGTAAGGATGGCATTGATCAATCCCGGATCTTTCTCCGAGGGACCGGATTGAAGGCCGTGGGCCCATCCAGATAATATCGTCCAGATCAGCATCATCACCAAAGAGCAGGCTCCTGTTTTCGTCGACATCAATCAACCCTGCCAATCCCTGCTGGTCCAGACCGAAGAAATATAGAAATGAACTGTCTTGTCTGAAACGATAAGTGTTTGCCTTGTAGTTCATCGGAGCATCTTCATTACCCGGTATCAGGACAAGGCCTGATGACATATTTTTTATAAGTTCTTTTCTTCTTGATGCGTAAATTGATGTTTTAAACATAATAGTATGTTATTAATCCGGAGGCCGGTTTAATGAAACTTTTGATATCTAATTGCTAAATTAACATCAATTATCGGTTTATCCAATGAACTGCTGTTTCCCTTAAGTATAAAAAGGAGTTTTTAACCCAATGAAAGGTTAATATAACCTGTCCTTTGTAACATATTATTGTAACTGCCGTAGAACAAAGCAAGTAGCGTAAGATTTTTTAGTCAAAAATATTGCGAATACCTTTTGCTATTTGAATTAAAGTTATATATTCGCATTCCGCCAGGGTTATTAACATGTTATTAACATAATTATCAGTGCTATGCCTTACCGTCGTCTTCCAAACACCGATAAAGCCCGTCTTAAGGCATTGAATATTGCCCTTTCAAAGGGGAGGGACCTTCCGCCTTTCAAGCTTGCTTTTTCTCAGAAATCCAATCAGAGGCTTCAGAATTTTTTGAGCTGTTACGAGAATGCCATGTCATTTTACCGGCATGCTTATTCTGTACAGACAAAAAAGAACAGTGAATATGTTTCGAGTCTGAAGAAAGCAAGGATGTATACATCGCATTTCATCCAGGTTCTGAATATGGCAATAAATCGTGGAGAGATGCAGGACTCAGCAAGGAAGTATTTCGGATTAGTTGGATATGAATCACGCATACCTCCGCTTAATACTGAGATGGATGTAATAAAATGGGGCGAGCTGCTGATAAATGGTGAGGCAAAACGGCTCCTCGATGGTAACTCGCCTGTCACCAACCCGACAATTGCGCTTGTAAAAGTCAGGTATGAAACATTTCTGGAGAAGTATCACTACCAGAAAACGCTTCAGAAAAATACTTCCAGGGCGTGGGACAAACTGTCGGAATTAAGGAAAGAGGCTGATATGATAATTCTGCAGGTATGGAATGAGGTGGAAGAATCTTTCAAAGACCTGCCTGATGACCTGAAAAGGGAGAAGGCAAAGGAGTACGGACTGGTTTACGTCTACAGGAAAAACGAATTAAACAACATAAACTTTTTTGATGCCAGGCAAACGGGAGCGGGTTGAATACCTGATTTACCAGAATTTTCAGGCCGGAGCCCTTTTTACCCTCAGGTAAAAGGCGATAATAAAAAAAGTAAAAAACAGAAGGCTTAAAAGAGCATATACCCAATCCCCCCTTTCGGCCCCGATAGTTTCAACGCTTTTGCTTACCTGGTTTTTATTGATAAAGTAATAGACAATGACTGCTGTGGCATTATTCACAAAGTGAGCTAATACTGGTACCCACATCCTGCCGCTCCAGACAAGCATATAACCAAATAAGACACCCAGTATTGTGCGGGGTATAAAGCCATAGAACTGCAGGTGAATGGCACTGAAGATAATTGCTGCTATCCAGATTCCGGCATGTTTGTTCCTGGTCCATTCTGAGAAAAGTCTTTGAATTATACCCCTGAATAAAAGCTCTTCCCCGATAGCAGGAATAACTGCAATCAGGAAAAGATTGAAAATCAGATCAGCCGGGGTTTCTGCTATCAGGAACATCTCTGTAATCCTTTTTGCCGTTTCTTCAGACCTTTGCATCCATTCCTCCAGGGAGGACATCGATTCGGGGAGTGATATTTGTGCATTAAGGTGGGCCATCAGGTTTACCATTGGGATGGCTGAAAGCATGATCACAGTGGTAAGCAAAACAGTCCGCCACCTTATACTTTTGTCCAGATAGAGATATCTGAGAGCATTGCCACCAAAAAACCATGCAACTATGAACGATGGAATAACAAACAGACCGATCGACTGGATCATCTGGAAGTATTTAAGTAGCCGGGCATATTCGGGATGTGCGATATTGGAAAGGCTGTCAATAAGCTCCATAAAACCCATGCCGAAAAGGGGCATTGCCAGCAGGAGTCCCCCGACAAGAGTTATAAGGAAAACCGACAGAACAATGAATGCCGTGAAGATCAGCTTTACAAAAGGGCCTGTATTATGAAATATGCCATTATGCATATGTGTGGATTTTGTATTTTTGCATCAAACCTACGGGAATTTTACATAAAAGACAATAACAGGCGATAAATCTTGTTATGTTTGCGGTCCTGAAAAACTTCATAAACTGGTTAAAATAGACAACATAGAATTAAGGGACAAGCCGGTCATTCTGGCACCGCTGGAGGATATCACCGATCCTTCCTTCAGGTACATGTGCAAGAAATTTGGTGCCGACCTGATGTATACGGAGTTTATTTCGAGCGACGGATTAATACGGGACGGGAAGAAAAGTGTCCGGAAACTCGATATATTCGGTTATGAAAGACCGATGGGAATACAGCTGTACGGTCATATCATTGATTCAATGGTGGAGGCTGCCCGTCTGGCTGAAAAATCGGCTCCCGATCTTATCGATATTAATTTCGGCTGCCCCGTAAGAAAGATTTCCAACCGGGGAGCCGGATCAGGTATGTTCAGGAATATACCGCTTATGGTTGAAATGACAGCGAGAATAGTAGAATCTACATCTCTTCCCGTTACCGTAAAAACACGCCTTGGTTGGGATGAGAGCAGCAAGCCAATCTTTGAGGTTGCGGAAATGTTGCAGGATGCAGGCATAAAGGCCATTACCATTCACGGTCGTACCAGGTCGCAGATGTACAGGGGGAGCGCGGACTGGAAGCTGATAGGGGAGGTCAAAAACAACCCCAGGATGAAGATACCGGTAATTGGAAACGGCGATATTGACTCTCCCCAAAAGGCAAAGCAGATGTTTGACCGTTACGGGGTTGACGGGATAATGATAGGAAGGGCCACGATCGGCCGGCCATGGATATTCAGCGAGATAAGACATTACCTTGATACCGGGCAGACGCCTGCTCCGCTGAGCCTTGGTGAAAAGGCTGAAATTGCCAGAGAGCATTTCCTGAAGTCGATCGAACGTAAAGGCGAGAAAGTCGGGATCCTTCAAATGCGACGACATTTTGTCGCGTATTTTAAGGCGCTGGTAAATTTTAAGGAGACCAGGCTGAAGCTGCTCACTTCTCTTGACCCGGAGGAGATAATTAACATTATCGACCTGATCCCTGAACGGTTCAGGGAAGTGCCACCGGCACCCTTTAATACCGGAATAGAAAAGCAATAACGTTATCGTTTTGCAAGTTAGCCCAGTGCCCGCAATCCTGCAAAGGTATACGGTGCACTCAACTGGCTATGTGGCATTTAATTCATTAATAATTGATTCAAGCCACTCTATTAATTTGTCAAGATAAGATTCTATGATTGACCAGACTATTTCGTAATCAATGCCAAAATATTCGTGAACAATTCTATTTCTGAATCCCCTAATTCTATTCCATTCAATTTCAGGAAATTTTTCTCTGATATCTGAATCAAAACGATTTGCTGCTTCACCAATTATTTCAAAATTTCGGACAACAGCATCAATAGTCTTATCATCTGAAATAAAAGCATCGAAATCTAAATCTTTGGTATATCGTTTTATCTTTTGAGCTGACTCAAGCATGTCCTCAAAAAGTAATATGGCATCGCGCTTAGACATATATCAAATCATTGTCGATTGCTTTACGGTATTTTTCTTTCAATCCATTTTTTGAGACAAGATCAACTTTGACACCAACAATTTTTTCGATTTCTTCAGCAAGATCAATAAATCTGATTCCAATTTTATCATTGAACTCAACAATTAAATCCAAGTCGCTGAGCTCTTGGTTTTCCTGCCTTGAGTAAGAACCAAAAATAGCCATCGATTTTAATGGGTAATCATTGAACAAATGGTTCTTATGTTTACTTAAAGTAGCCTGTATGTCATTTAAAGATTTCATCCGAATAAAACAGGTTAATCAAGTTAATAATCAATTAGTTATATTTTACAGGTAATTCATATTTAGTATTTCAAACGGATGGATCCCCCTGTTTTATTCATCTCTTTTTGTGAGA
>SLOS01000213.1 GCA_007132365.1 Bacteroidales bacterium
GATATTTTTGAATTATCGCCCTTGCATATACCCCGCTTGGTCACAAAATTGTATATACCGCCCTTACCCTCCTTGTTGCCGGGATACCAGTTCTGAACGGTCGCATATTTGACCTCAGCACTCTCCATAGCCACTATCTCAACAATTGCGGCATGCAACTGGTTTTCATCCCGCATCGGGGCAGTGCAGCCTTCCAGGTAACTGACATAACTGTTATCTTCAGCAACAATCAGGGTACGCTCAAACTGACCGGTATTTGCGGCATTTATCCTGAAATAGGTAGAGAGTTCCATCGGGCATCTCACTCCCCGCGGAATATAACAAAATGAACCGTCGCTGAAAACTGCAGAGTTCAATGCTGCAAAATAGTTATCGGTATAGGGCACAACTGATCCCATATACTGCCTCACCAGGTCCGGATACTCCCTTACAGCTTCACTGAAAGAGCAGAAGATTATCCCAAGCTCAGCAAGTGTCTCCTTGAAAGTTGTCTTGACTGAAACGCTGTCCATTACCGCATCCACGGCAACACCCGAGAGATGTTTCTGCTCCTCAAGGGGGATACCCAGTTTATTGAATGTTTCAATCAGTTCCGGATCAACCTCATCAAGGCTGCTCAGTTTTGCCTTTTGTTTAGGTGCAGAATAATAAACCAGGTCCTGGTAGTCTATTGCAGGTAAATCCAGATGAGCCCACCCGGGCATCTTCATTTTAAGCCAGTGCCGGTAGGCCTTAAGACGGAACTGAAGCATGAACTCCGGTTCACTCTTTTTCTCCGAGATCACCCTTATTACATCTTCATTCAGTCCCCTGCCAATGGAATCCTGTTCAATATCGGTGTAAAACCCGTACTTGTATTCACCGGTGGTTACCTCACTCAATATCTGGTCCTGTTCCTTTTGCATATAATTTGATAAACTTTTATAAAATTATTATTCCGGTTTAATAACTTTGTGTTCGATTTGCCTTAAAACTTTTGCTGAATCATTTTATCAGCAGAACTGTCACACAAGACTGGAATTAATCTAAATAAGGGCAAAGTTAGTAAAAATACTAACAATTTTCAGCGGCATTTGTTAATTGAAATTCCAAAATCATTATGACAGAAAGAAAGAAAACAATAGAGGACCTTGGTGAATTCGGCCTGATCAGACACCTGACCAAAGATATCCGGTTAAAGAATCCCGGTACCCTCAAAGGAGTTGGCGATGACGCTGCTGTGCTCGACTATGGCGGGAAGCTGGTTATTGTTACCAGCGACATACTTATGGAAGGGATCCATTTCAATCTTATGTACACGCCAATGAAACATCTGGGCTACAAAGCTGTTGTTTCAAACCTGTCAGACCTGTATGCCATGAATGCTGTTCCAAAACAGATAATTGTCTCTCTGGCATTTTCATCCAAACTAACCCTTCAGCAGATTGAAAATCTATATAAAGGAATCAAACTGGCGTGTGAAAACTTTAATGTTGACCTTGCCGGAGGGGATACTTCCACCTCAATGACAGGCCTGGCTATAAGTATAACTGCACTGGGGGAGGGAGAAAAAGAAAGGCTCATCTACAGAAGCGGGGCAAAAAAGAACGATCTTGTCTGTGTAACGGGAGATCTTGGTGCCGCTTATCTGGGACTGCAGTTGCTCGAAAGGGAGAAAAAAATTTTTATGGAAAATCCTGAACTTCAGCCTGAACTTGAAGGATATGATTACCTGCTTCAACGGCAGCTGAAACCGGAACCAAGGGCCGATATTATTGCTTACTTCAGGGAGTACAATGTATCCCCTTCCGCTATGATAGATATTTCGGACGGGCTCTCATCGGACATCCTTCATATTTGCAAAGAATCTAACAAGGGATGTAAACTTTTCGCCGAGCATATACCCATTGATCCTGAAACTGAAAAACTTGCTGCAGAATTCAACATTACACCCCTGGTGGCGGCATTAAACGGGGGCGAGGACTATGAATTGCTATTTACTTTATCCCCCGGCGAATTTGTAAAGGTAAAGGACAATAAAAAAATCAGGACAATAGGTCATATAACAGAAAAAGAGGATGGCTGCAACCTGGTAACGCATGATGGCACCTTTATACCTTTAAAGGCCCAGGGCTGGAATGCCTATGGCAGGAAGGAATAGTTTCGGGAATCAGAAATCATCCTCATCTGATGTACCATTCTCCGGGTCATAGCCTTTAATTATTCCCCTGGAGGAGCTTCGGACAAAATCAACGATATTATCCCTCTCTTCACCTGCTGCAAAGAGATTTACAATTTTATCAAGCGCCTGGGAAGTATTCAGGCCTTTTTGATAAAGAACTCTTAAAATATCCTGAATCATATAAATCGACTCATTCGAAAAGCCCCTGCGGCGCAACCCGATGGTGTTTACACCAACATACTGGAGGGGTTCCCGTGAAGCCCGGATATAGGGCGGAATATCCTTTCTAACCTTTGATGCACCACCCACCATACTGTGAGTGCCGATTTTACAAAACTGATGTACGGCTGTCATGCCACCGATTATGGCAAAATCACCAACCTCCACCTCGCCGGCAAGGCCAACGCTGTTTACAAGAATGCAATGATTGCCTATATGGCAATCGTGTGCTACATGAACATAAGCCATTAACATCGAGTTGCTGCCGACTACCGTTTTTCCCCTTGCTGCCGTACCCCTGTTAACTGTAACACATTCCCGGATAATGGTGTTATCTCCGATTTCAGCAACCGTTTTTTCTCCCCTGAATTTCAGGTCCTGAGGAATACCCGAGACAACTGCCCCCGGGAATATTTTGCAATTATTTCCAATCCGGGCACCATCCATAATTGTAACATTGGGTCCGATCCATGATCCGTCCCCTATCACTACATCGGCCGCAATAGTTGAGAAAGACTCCACCACCACATTTTTCCCGATTTCAGCGTCCGGATGAACTACGTTAATCGCCTGCTTCATTTATAAATCAGATATTTTTAATTTTTGGTCTTCACAATCTGGGCCATCAGTTCTCCTTCCATCACCAGGTTATCTCCGACAAAGGCCTGCCCGAACATATATACTATTCCGCGCCTTACCGGGGCAAGATATTCCATTTTAAACACAAGAGTGTCGCCGGGCACCACCTTACGCTTGAACTTTACCTTGTCTATCTTGAGAAAATATGTTGAATAATTATCAGGGTCGGGGACAGAACTCAGCACGAGTATCCCGCCCACCTGCGCCATGGCCTCAACTTGCAGAACCCCGGGCATAATTGGTTCCTCAGGAAAATGCCCCACAAAAAATCCCTCATTCATGGTTACGTTTTTTACCCCGACAATAGTTGAGTCGGTCATTGACGCAATCTTGTCCACCAGAAGAAACGGTGGTCTGTGAGGAAGGATTTGCATTACCTGGTTTACATTGAATAAAGGCTCTGCAGCCGGATCATAATCCGGGAACACCCTTTTGGTCTCCTCCTGTCTGATCATGCTCCTGATCTTCCGGGCAAGTTGATTATTGGCAAAATGACCCGGGCGGCTGGCAACTACTCTCCCTTTTATGGGCCGGCCTATCAGTGCAAAATCACCGAGTATATCGAGTAACTTGTGGCGGGCCGGTTCATTGGTAAAGTATAAATCCAGGTTGTTCAATACACCTTCTGAATTTCTTTTTATCCTGGGCTTGTTGAAAAGGTCAGCTATCCGGTCAAGCTCTTCCTGGGGCACTTCATGCTCAAGGATAATAATGGCATTTTCAAGATCCCCGCCCTTAATAAGGTTATTCTTCAACAGAAACTCCAGTTCATGAAAAAAAACAAAAGTCCTGCAGGGTGCAACCTCATGTTCGAAATCCTGCAGTTTGGAAAGCGTAGCATACTGGTGACCCAATACTCTCGAGTTATAGTCGATCATAACATCGACCGAAAACCTGTCATCAGGGAAAACAACTATTTCAATCCCCTTAGCCTCATCAGAGAATACAAGTTTCTCTTTGACCTCATAAAAGTTCTTGTCCTCCTCCTGATCACTGATTCCTGCTTCCTTAAGCGCCTTGACTATAAATTTTGAACTGCCGTCAATTATAGGAGCTTCAGGTCCGTTTATCTCCATCAGGACATTATCAATTTCAAGTCCGTATAAAGCAGCCATAATATGTTCAATGGTTCCGACCCGAACCCCATTCTCTTCTATTGTCGTACCGCGTGATGTATCTGTAACTAATTCTGCCGTTGCATGGATCATGGGTTTTTCTTCAAGGTCAGTCCTCTGGAAAACATACCCGTGATTGACGGGAGCCGGTTTAAAAGTAAGGTCTACCTGCTTACCGGTGTGCAGCCCCTTTCCGCTCAAGGTAACTTGTTTCTTTATTGTTTTCTGTTTTTTGGACATTTTCCTGCTTATTTAGAAACCGGGTAAAAAACACCGCAATATACAAATTAAAATAAAAATCACCCGACCACCGTTATTCACGTCTGGTACAACCAGCCGGTACCGGCATCTGACTCTGAATACCGGGGTCTGTGGCGGCAGCCATCAATTATGTCCCTCGCTTCAGTCTTTCAATTTCATTCTCAAGATTTCGTAACTGCTGATAAAGTTCGGGTAATTTCCTGTATAATACATAGGACCTCTGGTATCTCCCATGCTGGAAAGCCGGAGATCCCTGGACGACCTCGTTGTTCTCTTTTATACTTACACCCACACCTGACTGGGCGGCAATTTTAACTCCATCGGCTATAGTAAGATGACCGATTATTCCCACCTGTCCCCCGATCATGCATTCAGCACCTATCCTGGTTGAACCGGCTATGCCGGTTTGCGCGGCAATTACAGTGTTTACACCAATCTCTACATTATGTGCTACCTGTACCAGATTATCGATTTTTACTCCTTTGCGGATTAAGGTTGACCCGATCATAGCCCTGTCAATGGTTGTGTTGGCACCTATTTCAACCCGGTCTTCCAGAATAACATTCCCCACCTGGGGTATCTTTCTGTAATTTTTGTCAGACTGGGGTGCGAACCCGAAACCATCACTGCCGATAACAACCCCTGCATGCAGGGTGCAGCCCTTTCCTATTCTGCAATTGTAATATACTTTAACTCCCGGATGAAGCACCGTATCATTCTCTATAATGACATTTTCACCAATGAAGACCTGCGGATATATCTTTACATTATCCCCGATCACAGCCCCGGCAGAAATCACCGAGAAGTTTCCTATATATACCTTCTCACCGGTTAGGGCCGAAGGATGAATATACACATTGGAATCGATCCCTTTCGGAACAGGCTTCATTTCCTCCCTGAGCTGAAGAAGGCTGGCAATAGCCTGATATGCATCATCAACTCTTACCAGCGTTGCCTGTACCTGCTGCCGGGGTTTAAAATCTTTGTTTACAAGCACAACCGCGGCGCTGGTGTCATAAATATATTTTTCATATTTGGGATTTGAAAGAAAAGCAAGTGTTCCGGGCTTTCCATCTTCTATTTTTGAAACGTCACTTACTGTTGTTTCCGGATCCCCTTCCACAACCCCATTCAGAAAATCAGCTATCTGACTTGCAGTGAATTGCATTATAAGTTATTTAATGTTAAACATTTATCCGTTAGTAACGGCCATCCAGGCATTTCGGATAGCAAAGAAAATATTTTTTTACAGTTTTTGATAATACGGTTACATTCAGCATATCCGAGGCATCTGAAATATCAACCAGTTCACCCGTATTGTAAAGTATTCGTATCTTTTCATCCTCATATTTATATGCATAATTGGATATATCACCGGTGAACACAAAATATTCCGCTTCATCGACCGGAACATTAAATTTATTGCATATTCCCCTTTTCAATGCCTTTATTCTTTTTTCAGCAAAAGCCTTATTCTGAAATTCAACACGGTACAATGATCTCCCGGTTAACCATTCCGCCAGAAGTGAGAGACTCCTGTCAGGATGCCCGGCCCACACCTTTGCAGCACTCATTATATCATCGTCGTCAAGGTTTACAAAATTTTCTATTAACTCCTTTGCTGCGGGAGATCCGGGTAAAATCCCATCATCAGCAGAAGTCACATCCTTCTCCAGGAAATATTTCAGATAGGGTGAAGCAAAAATTTCTACACCCTCGGAAGCCAGCTGCCCTGCCCTCTTTAAGAGCATGGTCAGTAAGTTTTCAGCTGCAACCACTGTTTTGTGAAAATAAACCTGCCAGTACATCAGTCGCCTGGCAATCAGGAATTTTTCAACAGAGTAAATACCCTTGGCCTCAACAACAAGCTGGTCATCTACAACATTCAGCATTTTTATTATCCGGTCTGATCCGATTACACCTTCGGTAACACCTGTAAAGAAACTATCCCGTTTAAGGTAATCCAGCCTGTCCATATCAAGCTGCCCGGCAACCAGTTGGTGCAAAAACCTTTTCGGATAAAGGTCAGAGAAAATATCTATTGCCATCGACAACTTGCCTTTAAAATTGATGTTCAGCTCCTTCATAAGCAGGGCTGACATTTGCTCATGAGGCATGTGCGGGATGATGGAGGACTCAAGTGTATGAGAGAACGGGCCGTGTCCTGTATCATGGAGCAATATAGCTGCAAGGGCTGCCTCCTCCTCTTCAGGAGTAATAATGTGCCCTTTCGACCGGATAACTCCAATGGCCATTTCCATTAAATGCATTGCTCCAATGGCATGCTGAAATCTTGTATGTGTTGCACCGGGATATACAAAATGGGTCATTCCAAGCTGCCTTATCCTTCTCAGCCTTTGAAAAACAGGATGTGATATCAGATCAAAAACCAGTTCTGATTTGATTCCAATGAAACCGTGAACCGGATCATTTATTATTTTACGCTTATTGGTGTGATCGTTGTTCAAAAATAATCAGAATATATACCCGAACAGGTAAAATTGATTCAAAAACTATATTTTATTTGAAGAAAAATCAGTATCTCGCTTTGCAGTTGCAAAAATAAGGAAGTTTTACTATTTTTTTCGGAAAATCAGGCAAATATGCTAATTTTCAATCAAGTATTTTTGCGTTTTCGAGTATTATTTATAATTTTGCAGACTGAATGTTGAAAAGTATTTGTTTATGATGTAGGGGACTTCAGTCCCCTATTTTAATAGATGGAAGCAAAATGATTGACAGGGGAACAATCACAGAACTGGTAACCAGGCATATAAAAGGCACCGGCCTGTTTATTGTCGACATTCATGTCTCCCGGTCAAACGATATCAGGATACTGGTAGATAATCAGTTGGGGGTGAGCATACAGGAATGTGCCGAACTTAGCAGAGCCATTGAAAGCAGCCTCAGCAGGGATGAGCAGGATTTCAATCTGGAGGTATCATCTCCCGGGCTTTCCGAACCACTGAAAGTTTTACCGCAATACATAAAGAATATCGGACGAGAGGTTGAAGTTATAACTATAGAGGGTCAAAAACACGAAGGAAAACTGATACGCACAACTGACAATGGACTGATTATTGAGGAAATTGAAAAAGACAAGAAGAAAAAGAAGAGGCCCGAAATTAAGGCAGTTGAAAAAGAGTTTGATTTTGACCGGATCCGGTCAACAAAAGTTTTGGTATCATATAAATAATTAGAAAAAGTTGCATTAAGATGGAAAATTTGAATCTCACAGAACCGTTTTCTGAGTTCAAGGAATTGAAAAGCATAGACAGGGCTACCATGATGAGCGTACTGGAAGATGTTTTCAGAAGTATGCTTATAAAATATTTCGGTACCGACGAGAACTTTGACATTATTATCAATATTGACAAAGGTGATTTTGAAATCTGGAGAAACAGGGAAGTGGTAAAAGATAATGAACTGGCAGACCCCAACCTTCAGATAGGCTTATCGGAAGCACAGAAGATTGATCCGGATTATGAACCGGGAGAAGAGGTAACCGATGAGGTCAAGCTAGCCGATTTCGGACGCAGGGCAATACTGGCTTTAAGACAGAATCTCACCTCACGGATAATGGAGCTTGAAAAAAACAATGTTTACCTTAAGTATAAGGACCGTATAGGCGAAATCGTTACCGGTGACGTTTACCAGGTATGGAAAAGGGAGATACTCATTATCGATGATGAAGGGAATGAACTCATCCTGCCCAGGGCAGAGCAGATACCTACAGATTATTTCAGAAAAGGAGATACAATAAGGGCTGTTGTCATAAAGGTTGAAATGAAAAACAATGTTCCTCTTATAATTTTGTCGCGAACCTCTCCGGTATTCCTCGAGAGACTTTTTGAACTGGAAGTCCCTGAGATCTACGACGGTCTTATAACCATAAAGAAGATTGTGCGTGTACCAGGAGAAAGAGCAAAGGTGGCGGTTGAATCCTATGATGACCGTATTGACCCTGTAGGTGCCTGTGTTGGGATGAAAGGTTCACGCATACATGGAATAGTGCGGGAGCTCAAGAATGAAAACATAGATGTCATTAATTACACCACTAACAATCAGCTCTATATTTCAAGATCGCTGAGCCCCGCCAAAATCAGTTCAATTAAAATCATTGAAGAAGAGAAAAGGGCAGAGGTTTTCCTGAAACCAAACGAGGTATCCCTGGCAATAGGTAAAGGAGGATTGAATATTAAACTTGCCGGACAGCTGACAGGTTATGAGATAGATGTGTTCCGCGATACTGAAGGAGAAGATGAAGAGGATGTAAACATTGATGAATTCAGCGACGAAATTGAAAGCTGGATAATAGATGAATTAAAAGCAGTTGGTTGTGATACAGCGAAAAGTGTTCTTGAACTCTCAGTGGAAGATCTTGTGAAAAGAACTGATCTTGAAGAAGAGACAATACAGGAAGTTTTACGTGTACTTAAAGCTGAATTTGAATAATTTTAAAAATTGAGAGCTTGAAATATGTCAGAGGTTATCACTACAAAAAGACTTAGTAAAATAGCAAGGGAGTTTAACCTGGGGATCAGCACCATTGTTGATTTTCTCCGGAAGAAAGGTTATGATATCAGTCCGAACCCGAACACCAAGGTTTCGGAAGAGCAGTACCACCTTATTTTAAAGGAATACAGTTCTGAGATAAGCGTAAAAAAGGAGTCGGAGAAGATAAGCCTCAGAATTGCCCGTGAGAAGAAAGAAAGTTTTTCAATAGAAGATGACAAGAAGCCCGCTGTCAGTGATGAGCATGATACTTCCGACAGTGAGGACGAAGTACTTATCAAGGATAGTGCATCAAAAAAGCCCGCTCCTGCTGATACAATTAAAACACCGGTAAAACCTGAAGAATTTGCTGAAAAATCTGATGAAAAAGCTAAAACAGAACCCGAAACTGAGAAAAAGAAGATAAAAAAAGAGGAAGATCCTGTAAAAGAAGCACCAGAGGCTTCTGTAAAACCTGAAAAAGAAAAAGAAGAAGAGGAGGTTGATGCACCCCGCATCAAGGTGGTGGGTAATATTGACCTGGATACTCTTAACCAGAAGACACGCCCGGCTAAAAAAGACAGAAAAGCAAAAACGCCGGAGGAGAAAGATAAAAAGGAAGAGAAAGTTGCTGATAAAAAGCTGCCGGAACCACCCGAAGAAGCCCCAAAAGAGGAACCCGTTGAGGAACCGTCGGCTGAACAAACACCAGAAGACGAAGTTTTCAAGCATGAGGTAAGAAAGCTTACAGGTCCCACAGTGGTTGGGAAAATCGACCTTCCGCTAAAAGAGAAAAAAAAGCCTGTTGCATCTTCGAGTGATACAGAGCGAGGTAAGAAAAAGAAAAGAAAACGCATCAGGAAAGACGGATCAAAAACACCCGCTGAACCAGATGTAGCCGCTGAACAGCAAGTCCGCGACCAGGCTGCCGGCGACCAGAAAAAATCAAAACTAAGAAAAGGTAAAAAAAGGCCTGTCAGAGCCGAGGTCAGCGAGGAAGATGTGCAGAAGCAGATCAAGGATACCTTATCCAGGCTGACCTCCAGGGGAAAGTCCAAAGGTGCAAAATACAGGCGTGACAAACGTGAATTATTAAGCCAGAAGCAGCAGGAAGAGACGGAAAAGCAGGAGATGGAAAGCAAGACCCTGAAAGTAACTGAATTTGTTACTGTCAATGAACTGGCATCAATGATGGATGTTCCGGTAACAGATATCATCTCCTCTTGCATGAGCCTCGGCCTTTTTGTCTCAATAAATCAAAGGCTCGATGCTGAAACTATTGCACTTGTTGCAGAAGAATACGATTTTAAGACAGAGTTCGTGAGTGTTGACCTTCAGGAGACCATTACCGAGGATGATGAGCAGGATGACGAAAGCTTGCTTACCGAACGGCCACCTATCGTAACCGTAATGGGTCACGTAGACCATGGTAAAACATCTCTCCTGGACTTCATCCGCCATGCCAATGTCATAGCAGGAGAGGCGGGCGGGATCACCCAGCATATAGGGGCATACAGTGTTGAGCTTGACAACGGGAAAACAATAACGTTCCTTGATACACCCGGTCATGAAGCATTTACTGCCATGAGAGCCAGGGGGGCAAGAATAACCGATATCGCAATTATAGTTATCGCGGCTGATGACAGCGTAATGCCGCAGACAGTGGAGGCTATCAACCATGCTCATGCCGCCGGGGTACCAATTGTCTTTGCAATAAATAAAATAGACAAGCCCGGCTCAAACCCGGAAAAGATCAAGGAGCAGCTTGCCAATATGAACTTTATGACGGAGGACTGGGGCGGCAAGTACCAGTCCCAGGAAATATCCGCCAAAAGCGGAACCAACATTGACCAGCTGCTTGAAAAGGTGTTGCTGGAAGCTGAAATCCTTGAATTAAAAGCCAACCCGCACAAAAAAGCCTCAGGCACAGTTGTGGAGTCGGAACTTGACAAGGGAAGAGGTTACATTACTACAATTCTGATTCAATCCGGTACCTTGAAATTAGGAGACATCGTGCTTGCAGGCATTTACCACGGTCACGTTAAGGCAATGCACAATGAAAGGGGCAAACCTGTCAGGGAGGCCGGTCCGGCAACCCCGGCCCTGATTCTGGGACTTAACGGAGCTCCCCAGGCAGGAGATAACTTCAATGTCATGTCGAGCGACAGGGAAGCCAGGGATATTGCCAATAA
>SLOS01000230.1 GCA_007132365.1 Bacteroidales bacterium
ACAAGTCCCGCACCCCGTGAACGGAAAGTCTGGAAAAACCCCGGGCCTGCCTGGAGGCCGATCGTAAAGATAAAAAGCACAAGTCCCACATCCTGAAAATCTGAAGGAATGACAACCCCTAAGTGTCCGAAAAGAAGTGCGATAAATATCACTGCGGAGATATCAAGAGATATCCCTTTTATCTTTATTCGCCCAATGGCAAAGCCGATTGCAATGATCAGAAAAAGAGAAAAATAGGACACAGAAAAAACTTCCATTCAGGTTATTTTGATTTCGGGAACGACGAAGCCTGGTCGTATAAACTTATAAAAATATAACATTTATTCACTTTCTTAAAACATTATCCCTTTCGGGGAAAAAAATAAAATAATAGAAAATAAATCCTGAAAATCATTTTTTTTTAAAAAATTGACTAAAATTGTATTGTTAAATGAACCTATAAAAATTTCTTTTTAAAAGAGATGAAATCAAAAAAATCGTCCGGAGATTTCCGCGAGGAAAGTGATGACATGAAAGGGAAAAAGAAGCATAAACTTACCCCTATCAAAAAGCAGAAATCAAAACGAACCCAATTCCTTGATGAGATTGAGGAATTTGATGATGAAGAATTTGACTTCAAAAGCGAAGATTTTGAAGATCTTTTTGAGGATCTGGAAGATTATGATGATGAGGAGGAGGAGGATTTTTGATATTATCCTGCCTTACCGCCAAAATTACACACAGGGTTTCCAACTCAAATTAACCGCAATACGATATATTCACCGGAAGAAAATATTCTATTTCCCTCCGGTGATAAGGTATCTCTGTTTTTCGATGTAGCTGAAAGAGCCGGTATCAGAGAAGTTTCCTGATATTTTCCGTCACCACGTGACCATCGAAAAGATGGACTATCCTGTTGGCCTTTTCAGCATCAGACGGAGAGTGTGTTACCATTATAATAGTTGTACCTTCCTCATTGAGCTGCTTAAGCAGGTTCATAACCTCCTCACCATTGGCTGAGTCAAGGTTCCCTGTGGGCTCATCGGCAAGGATAAGCCGCGGGTTGGATACCACGGCACGGCAAATGGCAACACGTTGTTGCTGACCGCCGGAGAGCTGCTGGGGGAAATGTTTCCTTCGATGGGCTATCTGCATCCTTTCCAGAACCTGTTCAACCTTTTTCTTTCTGTCGGAGGCCGGCATTCTGAGATAAAGCAGGGGTAATTCTATATTCTCAAAAACGGTAAGCTCATCGATCAGGTTAAAGCTCTGAAAAACAAATCCTACATTGGATTTACGAAGATTGGTACGTTTCCTTTCAGAATAGCCGGAAACATCCGTGCCATTGAAGAATAATTCACCTGAGGTGGGGTTGTCAAGCAACCCGAGAATATTGAGCAAAGTGGATTTGCCGCAACCCGAAGGACCCATAACGGCGACAAATTCACCTTTCTGAATCTCCAGGCTTACTTTGTTCAGTGCAGTGGTTTCAACCTCATCAGTCCGGAAAACCTTGGAAAGATCAACAGTTTTTATCATCTTATTGAGTTTTTTGTCATCATGATAATCATCAGCATAAAAGTACAAAAAACATTAATACAATCGCTGAATGATTTAATTGCATATTTTATTATCTTGCCGGCTGTTTAATTTTGGGCGGAACATAGCGATTACAAATGTCCGGCTGTCAATGGCGAGACGAACCTTGTTTCCAGCAAAATCAGGTAAAATGGAGAAATACGGTAAGCTTATCTTTATTGTTGATGATGATAAAATCATCCTTCACCTGATGGAATATGTTTTGCAGGGTAAAAACGGCTATAGCATTAAATCCTTTCTGTCAGGTGAAGAGTGCCTGCAAAATATCCATTTAAATCCCGACCTGGTAGTTCTTGACTACATTCTGAACACATCTGACAAACAGGCAATGGATGGCCTTGAAACGCTGATAAAGCTGAAAGAAAAGAACCGGGATCTTCCGGTGATTATTCTCTCCGGGTACACCGATGACCAAACCAGGGGAGAGATGATGAAAAACGGAGCCACAAAGGTTTTGAGAAAGGATGACTGGTTCGTGGACAGGCTTGAAGAGCATATCGCCTCTGAATTAGGTTAAACTTCCCGGCGGCACAGGCCATGTTCCAGATTACTTTAAATTCAAAGGGAAATGCCAATTTAACTGATTTTGCTGCATTATTTTTTCTTTTTTTATTTAATATTAATTCATACTTTTGCACGACCATTTTTTTTGATGTCAACTTTTATTGAACAATACGATATACCGTTCAAAGGCCTGAAAACAGGGATGCATCATTTCAGCTTTGAACTGAGTCAAAGGTTTTTTGATAATTTTGATAACCCTGATTGCAAGGGAGGAGCTATAAGTATTGATGTGGAAATGGATAAAAAAAATCATCTTTTGTCCATTTTATGCAGTTTTTCAGGTTCTGTCAGGGTCGTTTGCGACCGTTGCCTTGAGGAATTCTCCCTGGCGATCGTTTTTGACAGCAATCTCTTTGTTAAATTCGGCGAGGGAGGAGCACAAGGGGATGCAGATGTGATCTGGCTTGAACCCCATGAACATAAACTTAACCTGGCAGAATACTTTTTTGAAAGTGTCTGCCTTAACCTGCCGATTAAGAGGGTGCATCAGAAAGACAATGAAGGCAATAATATATGCAACAGGGAGATGATTAAAAAGCTTGATAGCCACCGGGTAAAGAATGGTAATAAATCCACCGATCCCAGATGGGATGCCCTTAAAAATATAAAAAATAAAAAGCATTAACTAATAATAATTTAACCAAAATGGCACATCCGAAAAGAAAGAT
>SLOS01000222.1 GCA_007132365.1 Bacteroidales bacterium
ATAGCTCTTGCAATATATTCCTTACCGGAACCTGTTTCACCTTCAATGATCACAGTAATATCTGTGGGAGCAACAACATTGACATACTTCATCACCTGCTGAATTTTTTGACTTGTGCCTGTAATAAATTCTTTAGAAAAAGACACTTTGCCGGACCTGCCTTTAGTATGCGCCATCGCTCTGCCTATGATCCGGAGAACTTCTTCATGTTGTACAGGTTTGGTAATATAATCAAAAGCCCCAGACTTGATAAGTTCAACAGCCATTTTTACTTCTGCATAAGCTGTCATTATAATTACAGGAGTAGCGGGATTCTTCAGCTTAACATGCTGAAGAATTTTTAACCCATCGGAATCGGGAAGCCTGAAATCAGACAAAACGAGATCAAAATCCTTTTTTTCAATAATATTTTTGGCAGCAAGCCATGAAAATACCGCTTCGGCCTCATATCCGTTCTGTTCGAGATATTTTTTCAAAATGCGACAAATATAAGTATCATCATCTATAATCAGAACAGAGCTGCCTTTTGCCATAAATTTATATTTTCCCCGGTTAAACTTAATTACCCAAGCTCTGTAAAAATAATAAAAATATATTAGCAACCATCAAAAGAAAAGATAGTTTGGCACTTTCAGAAAAGGGAAATCCGTTTTGAACTAAATCAAAGAGTATGTGAATTCAGTATTGGCCTGTAATATGAACGATTTTTTTATTCCAGGGTAAACTTTTTATTCCCGGAATCTTCACCATCTATATATACCTGCATCAGATAGGTTCCTGAATCAAGATTAACATCGTGTTCAACAGTGAAATTTAAAGCCACAGACTGATTTTCATATTGAATAGTTGTATGCCTGGTATAGTTACTGGAAACACCTGTTTCCTCTATGGTAAAAGTTTCAGTCGAGGGATTTATTATATTTTCGTCCGGACCGATCATCAATAGATAAACATTTTTTTCACCCGGTTCAACAAAAATATTGGCATTAATTTCAAAGCTGACGGTAGTACGGTCAACCCTTCTGGCAACATCCATGGCTACAGGCCTGCAGAGCCACCTGTCCCTGAAGTTGTGAACACAAATACTATATGCATGTAAATAGGTTGCTTCCTCTACTTTACCTGCAAGGGATTCGTACTCTTCTTCCTGCCTGCTCAATTGCTCTTTAAGGCTTTCCAATTCGGTCACCAGCTTCTGCTTTTCTTCTTTAATTTTTTTATATTCATCTTCAACCTCTTCAAGTTCAGCGATCTGCTGTCTGAGTTCATCTTTTTCAAAAACCTGCCGGCTGAGTCTTGCTATCCTGGCTTCCCTGGTTTGTATCTCCAGTTCGAGAAATGCAACATCTTCTTCCAGTAAATTGATTCGCTCCTTTAATGTCGTAATTTCAGATTGCAGTTGTGCATTTGTTTCTTCAACGGCAAGCTTATCTTCAATAATCATGCGCTTCTCCAATGCAATATCCTCTTTTTCATTGCTGATCCTACTGTTGCGTATGAACAGAAAAATATTTCCAATTATTGAGAGAAGAAGAATAACAGCCAATACAATACTGGTTGTTTGCTGTGTCTTAAATTTTCGCTCAAGGCGTTTTTCTTTATAATTTTCCATAATTTGGTTAATTTAAAATTACAATCTGCAAAATTTAGATTTACAGAACATATTTATTTCATTGTTCAGTCAGTGTCATTTATTAAGTACTTTAACAATCAGCTAAGCTTAAATATTTTCGAAGTAATTTGTACAAAACGCCATCATCAATTGGTTTAGTCAGAAAATCATTGAATCCTGCTTCATTGAATTTGCTGATGTCATCCGGCATTGCATAAGCTGTTTGAGCAATTACAGGTGTACCCGGGTTGCCTGACCTGATCTCTTTTAAAACTCCATAACCATCTATTTCCGGTAACCTGAGATCCAGCAGAACCAGATCAACATTTTCCTGATCCAAAATACTTAATGCTTCCCTGCCATCTTTGGCTGTTAACAATGCAGCACCGGTTTTCTTAAGCATATATTTCAGTATTTCGCGACAATAAAAATCATCTTCTACAATCAGGATTTTTTTTCCCGTGAGTTTCGGTATACCACCCACTTCGGCATATTTATTTTCTGATTCCCCGGATATCTCCAATTCAGCCCCTGTAAAGGGAACCTTAAAGTAAAAGGCGGAACCGCGCCCCTTTTCAGACTCCAGCCATATCTCTCCGCCCAGCAGTCTGGCCAGGCCTTTTGATATTGCCAGGCCCAGTCCCGTCCCCGATAAAGCCAACTCTGAAGAATTCTGCCCCTGGTGAAACTTGTTAAAAATTATTTTCCGGTCTTCCATTGATATTCCTGCGCCTGTATCACGCACAAAAAATATCAGCTCGTTACGGTCTGTAATTTCATATCCTAATTCAACATATCCCTCCTTTGTAAATTTAAAAGCATTGCTTAAAAGATATGACAGTACCTGCTTAACACGAAACTCATCGGTATAAACAATTGGCTGATCATTGTTTTCGAGGGGCAGGTTAAGCCGGAATTCGATATTATTCATATGACTGTTGAGGGAGTATAAATAAAATTGTTTCTTCAGATTATCCATCAGATCGTTTACAGATACTGCCGCAGGGATTACTTTCAATTCATCAGCTTCAATCCTTGAAATATCGACAATATCATTGATCAGCTGAAGCAAATACCTGCCGGACTTACTGATTACTTTGATATGGCTTTTTTGTTGCTCATCGATGGTATTTTCCATAAGTATTTTTGAATACCCAAGGATTGAATTTATTGGTGTGCAGATTTCATG
>SLOS01000059.1 GCA_007132365.1 Bacteroidales bacterium
ATCTATGACGATCTGATAGTCAAATCCGGAGAACTTTTACAAGGGATGGAGATGCAGCAGAAAATCATTGAAATTGCATTCATTCTCAATGCAAGGCACGCACTCAGGCTGGTGGAAGAGTTTGGTGGCAAGGTCAGCGTTGAACTGCATACTGATATGGCACATGATGTAGAGCGTTCGGTTGAATATGCCGAAAGGTTTTTCGAAATCTGCCCGGATCACTTTATAATAAAAATACCCCTCACACCTGCTGGATTTATTGCAACCCGCAAAATAAGGGAAAAGGGTATCCCGGTCAATTTCACACTGAATTTCAGCGCACGGCAAAACCTGGTTGCGGCCATTTTCTCTAAACCAAGTTACGTGAATATTTTCCTTGGCAGGCAAAATGCATATGTTCAGGATAACGGACTGGGAGATGGTATGTATGTGGGGGAAAAATCCACTCTTGCCAGTCAGCGAGTAGTGGCAGAGTATTCCAGGAACAACCCTGAACCTACCCGTCAGATAGCAGCCAGTCTTCGGGATGCTTCCCAGATATCCAGTCTTGCAGGGGTTGATGTCTTCACAATGCCTACCAAAGTTGCCATGGCATCTTTAACCGGGATAAAGGATAAATTTATCTCAAGGCGGGATAAGGATTATGCGGTTCACATGGACGCCGGTATCGAACAGGATACCATAAAAATTGAAAAGCTGTGGAACTATACAGAAACAGAACATAATTTTGCGCATTTTATTGATGATAATCCAGTGGATAATCCTGAAGAGCTTGTAAAAATTGCACATTCCTATGGTTTACAGGACCTTTTCCCTGTATTGTCCGGAGCAGAAATGAAACAGATAGCCTCAGACGGGAAAATTCCCGTACATAAAACATGGGCTGAGAAGATAAAGAATAACAGTGTTGCTATCGATTCATTATTGAACCTTGCAGGACTGGCATCCTTCAGCGCGGATCAGATGGCGCTGGACGGAAGGATCAAATCACTTCTGAAATAAATGACACCTAATCACCCTTTGGCAGGCAAAATAAAATGGACAAAGAGAGCAAGGATATTCCCCAGTACAAACGTCTTTATGAATTGCTGCGCAGGCACATAAATGAAGGTATATACAGGGAAGGTGATCTTTTGCCTTCAGAGAATGATATGTGCAATGCTTACGGACTTACACGGCCAACTGTTAGACAGGCACTCTCCGAGCTTGTCCGGGACGGGTATATAGTCAAACAACAGGGTAAAGGCAGTATTGTCAGGAAAATGCCGCAGGGTATTGGAATATTGTCTGTTTCCGGAACTACCACCGCTTTGAAAAACAAGAACCTGAAAACAGAGATTATTGAAAAGCCGCGTATAATACCCTGGCCAGAGAGCTTCTTTTTCGGTCTGTCAGATCTGGAAACAGAATCCGGGTGTATTTATATGACAAGGTTAAGACTGCTGGATAATAACCCGATCTTTTACGATATCAGCTATATTCCTGCAATCAACCTGCCCAGGTTTACTGCAAGGAACTTCAGTAACCGTTCATTATTTGACATTCTTCGCAACGCATACCAGGTGGAAATAAAAGGAGGAGAGCAGAGAATCAGAGCCATCAGGGCCGAAAGTGAAATTGGCAGTTACCTGGGGATAAAGCACGGACACCCCGTGCTCCACATGGACAGGAAAATGGTAACAAACCGACCCGAGCTGAATATTTATTCCTCATTATACTGCAATACCACTGAATATTCAATATACGGGACGTTCTGAACATAGTGAGCCACCCAGAGGGTAAACCTCGGGGTAGTTATAGATTAACGAAGATATTGCTCCAACAAAACTGACAATAATTGTTCACAAAAAAGCCTTTCTCAGTTCTTCGACCTGACTGTCACTTATAGGGATCATTTCACCGAGCGGGTTTCCCATTTATGATAACAGGATTTTAAATAATTACAAATTATGGAACCTAAATTCTATAATTACCTTACTCCAGGTAACAGCGACAAGGACTGGGGGATTTATATAAATGTGGCAGGTTACGCAGAAATAAAGCCGGGAGCAATTTATCCACCCAGAGGTCATCCCAGCGGATATTACTTTACATGGGATACAGGCAGAAAACTCAATGAATTTCAAATTATTTATATTACAGACGGTTATGGTGTTTTTGAAACAAAAGAAAATTTTTATACAATTTCTCCCGGAACTATAATTACTCTTCACCCGGATGTTTGGCACAGATACAAGCCAAACGACAAAACAGGATGGAAAGAATACTTTGCCGGGTTTAACGGATTTTTTGCAAATCAGCATATAATGAGCAAATACAGTCAATATTTGAAGGAGCCGATAGTTTACATTGGATTCCAGGAAAAAATACTTGATATATACAATAAGCTGATAGAAGAGGTCAAAGAAGAAAAACCAGGTTGCCAGCAGGTATGTTCAGGGTTACTCATATACCTTATCGGTAATTTGGTTTCCATAATCAGGAACAAGGATTTTGGGGGTAAGGTTATTGAGCAAAAGATTCTCAAGGCCCGGTTGCACATCAAAGGCAACCTTAATAACCATATAGACATGGAAGAACTTGCGGGTAAAGTGAATCTGAGCTACTCTTACTTCAGGACAATGTTCAAGAAGTATACCGGCATATCACCTTCGCAATATCATCTGATACTGAAACTGCAAAAAGCGCGTGAGATGATAGTTTCCAGCAATAAAAGCATTAAAGAAATCTCAAATGAACTGAACTTTCACTCCATCTTCTATTTCTCCCAAATATTCAAACAAAAAATGGGAATAAG
>SLOS01000438.1 GCA_007132365.1 Bacteroidales bacterium
AATAAGATAAACAGACTATTACGTAAAGGCTATTTAAACCAAACCAACAAAAGCAGGAGGTAAAAATGGAGTATGACTATTTCTGTCCAATGTGCAGGGGACATCTGAGGGTAGGCGACAAGCTGGTTTTTTCCGCAAAAACCAGGGAAAACAAACAGGGCCTTATCTTCCTGAGTCCTGAACTTGGCAATTACACCACCGAACACCATCCTTCCTTTGATATCAAAGAGGGTGAGGAATACCGCTATTACTGCCCGATCTGTCATGCCAAACTGAATTACCAGGAAAATGAAAAGCTTGTAAAGATTTTCATGACAGATGAAAGTGAGGATGAATATGAGATCTTCTTCTCGGGCATAGCCGGGGAAAAGTGTACCTACAGAATGCGTGACAAGGAGAAAGAGGAATTTGGTCCGGACAGGGATAAATATAAACAGTATTTTGACCTGCCGGATGAGTACCGGAAGTACCTTTGAAAATTAAACGGAGGCTGTTCAGCTGAACAGCCTCCGTTTAAGTAAGGAGTCAGAACTCTCCGGTTAAAATATATTCAAAAGGCATGCCCGGGCAGTTATAACCAGTCCGCGTATGAGGCTGACTCCATTACCCGGTTTGATCTTAGTACCTCTGCCTTGCCTTGTAATGGGTGTGCAGAAGCTCGTGTGACTTATGGCTGAGGGGCTCACCAAGGAACTCCTTGTAAATTGCTATTATCTCAGGATTTTCGTGCGACTTCCTGAGCGGCTTGCCGGAATCTTCCATATATATGGCTTCCGTACGTTTTTTCCTAATCTCCATATTGGTCGGTATGGGCTGGCCTCCGCCACCGATACATCCGCCAGGGCATGCCATGATCTCGATAAAATGGTAATCGGCTTCGCCTGCTTTTACCTTTTCCATCACGTATTTGGCATTTGTCAGTCCGTGAGCCGTTACGGTCTTAAGCTCGGCTCCCTCCAGGAAATTCCAGTCCGGCACTGTGCCTTCAATCTTGACGGTGACCTCCTTTACACCTTCCATACCCCGTACCGGTGTGATGTTCAGGTTTTCGAACGGCACCTCGCGTCCGGTTACTATCTCATACGCTGTGCGCAAGGCGGCTTCCATAACACCTCCTGTTGCACCAAAAATAACGGCAGCTCCGGTTGATTCGCCCATGATGCTGTCATAATTATCTTCAGGCAAAGCATTGAAATCGAGCCCTGCCTGTTTGATCATCCTTGCAAGCTCACGGGTTGTAAGTACATAGTCAACATCCTTGTAGCCGCTGCTTCTCATTTCCGGCCTGTCCGCCTCAAATTTCTTTGCCACGCAGGGCATTATGGAAACAGAAACTATGTTTTCGGGGGCAATGTTCCGCTTCTGCGCATAATAGGTCTTTGCCAGCGCACCGAACATCTGTTGCGGTGATTTGCAGGTGGACAGGTTATCCAGATATTCAGGGAAGGTATGCTCTATGAACTTTATCCAGCCCGGTGAGCAGGAAGTTGCCATCGGCAGTTTGACGGTCGGGTCCTTGTCCACCAGCACCTTCTTAAGCCTGGTAAGCAGCTCGGTTCCCTCTTCCATAATTGTCAGGTCGGCCGAAAAATCGGTATCAAGAACAGAGTCAAAACCAACCCTTTTTAACGCTGCTACCATTTTACCGGTAACCACGTGCCCGGCCTCCAGGCCAAGATCCTCTCCCAGTGCAACCCTTGTTGCAGGTGCAGTCTGAACAACAACATGTTTATTCTCATCATAAATCGCATCCCAGACATCATCCACGTAGTTGCGTTCAATAAGCGAACCTGTTGGACAACGATTAATGCACTGGCCGCAATTGGTACAGACAACATCATACATCGGGTTTTCAAAGAAGGTGGATATCTTCATCTTATCCCCCTTGTAGGCTACACCCAATGCGCTTACATGCTGCAACTCCTCACAGGTGCGCACACACCGCTGGCATCGTATGCACTTGCTGTCATCCTTGATAATTGAAGGGGAAAAATCATCTATGGTGTAATTCTTCAGCGGAACAAGATCAATGTAAAGCGGGTCGCCCGATGTTTTAACCTCACTTGCAAGATCCTGGAGCTCACATTTCTTGTTCTTGTAACACATTGTGCAGTCGGCATTATGCTCCGAAAGCAGCAGTTCGACAACGTTTTTCCTTGCAGCACGCACCTTCAGGCTGTTGGTAAGTACATCCATGCCTTCAGATGCAGGCATGGCACAGGAGGCTACCAGGGCCCTTGCACCCGTTACCTCTACCACGCATACCCTGCAGTTACCGGCAACACAAAGGTCCTCATGGTAACATAAAGTCGGGATATCAACATTAATAGCCCTGGCTGCATCAAGTATGGTCTTTCCCTCTTCCACCTGCACATCAACGCCATCTATTTTTAATTTTATCTTCTTAGCCATTTCTTATCTTTTAATGGTTTGAATTTCATTTGATTAATATATCATCTCTTCCCTGAAATTTTCGACAATCGAAGAGAATGAGTTGGCAACCGATTGCCCCAGCCCGCATTTTGACGCCAGCTTCATTGTTTCGCTGAGCTTAAGGAGCTGATCCAGGTAAACCGCCTTCTTTTCTCCCTTCTTAACGGCCTCAATACCCTTTATGAGCTGCTGGCAACCAACACGGCAGGGCGTACACTGCCCGCATGATTCCTCTTCAAAAAACTCCAGGTAATTGTGCAATACGTTGTACATTGAGCGCGAACTGTTGAATACTTTCATTGACCCCCCGGTCGGAACACCTTCAAAACCTATAATGGTCTCCCTGAATTTTTTCCGGGGAA
>SLOS01000005.1 GCA_007132365.1 Bacteroidales bacterium
ACAAAGGCAACACCTGTAAAGAGGATTACCGGGTTACCAAGGGGGGTAGCAATATAATTGGTTATGACACCAAGTGCAAGCGCCAGTCCGATCCCTATCGGGAAGGCAACAGCCATCCCTGCAATTGCAATGGCTGCGACCAGCAGGATATTGGCTATGTTAAACACTACCCCTCCAAGGAACGCCGATCGCAGTGATGACAGGTCAGCCTGCGAAAGGTCATTAATAAAGCTGCGGCCCTCACGACCAATACTACCTGCGGTAAAAGCCAGGATAAGTGACAGGAGCAGGACACCTATTGCATAATCCCAGTAATAAAGCTGAAAGGGCCATTTTTTCGTGGCAAGTTTCTGGGTATTTGCCCATGAACCCCAGCATAGCATTGTTATGAAGGCAAGAAATACTGCCACCCCATAAGATTGAATTACTATCATAGCTTAAAGGTTTAGGTTAGATTAACAGATAAATCAAAAATTTTCATTTAGATTATGTTATTGTGATTAAATATTTGATAGCTTTTTGTGAGACGCAGTATCATGGGAATTCATCCGATTTTTCACACATTTATAGTTTTAACGGATTTTCTGAATATCAATTTGGGCTTAAGCATTTTATCAATTTGCTGATCAATTTTGCCGGTTCTGATCCATGCCAGCAGGCCATTGACTGCGATTCTTGCTATTTCTTCCTTAAGCTGCTCAACTGTTGTCATTGGGCTTGCCAGAAAGGCCGAGTAGGGTTGATCGTCAAATGAAACAATTGATACATCATCGGGAATACTGAGATTCTTTTCTGAAAGTGCACGCATAACCCCAATGGATATAAGGTTGCTGAGTGCCAGTATCGCTGTGGGCATTTTCTCACGGCTCATCAGAATCTGTGTTTGTATGTAGCCGTTTTCCACGCCGAAGTCATTGCCCAGGATCATATGGTTATCAACGGTAATATTATTCTTTTCGAGGGCATCCCGGTAGCCTTGTACCCTGTCGGTGTTAACAGAAATTCCTTTTAATCCCTGGATGCATGCAATAACCCTGTGTCCTTTGGAGATCATGTATTCTACTGCCTCGAAAGCTCCGGCATAGTTATCAGTTGTGATAAAAGGTATTTTGGTGCCGGGCAGGTAACGGTCTATAACCATAACCGGAATTCCTCTTTTCTGAAATTCCTCTATATGAGCACTGCTGTGGCCGACAGGCGCCAGGATGATACCATCTACTTTGCGGCCGGCAAACAGGTTAAGGAGCTCTGTTTCTGTCTGAATGTCGTCAAGGCTGTCTCCAAGGATAAGTGAATAACCATTTCTCCGGGTTTCAAACTCTATAGTTTTTGCAATTGATGCGAAAAAGGGGTTGGCAATATCAGGAATAATCAGTCCGAGAGTTTCAGTCCTCTTCAGTCGAAGTCCCCGGGCAATTCTGTCGGGATAATAACTGAATTCATTTGCAGCATTCAGAACCTTTTTGCTTGTCGCCGGACTGATCCTGTATAGTTCAGCTTTTCCATTGAGAACACGTGATACGGTTGTTGCGGAAATGCCAATAAGAGCGGCCAGTTCCTTTATATTTTTTACATTTCTTGCCATTTGCCTTTTAAATCGCATTATTTTAAACTGGATAAAATCATTATCCAGGCCATGCCCAATTACTGGTCCTGTGGATAGATGCAAATATTATAAAATTTTCAAAATGCACAAACGATTGTGCAAAAAATATTTTAGAAACTGGCAACAGGAAGTAATAACTTTTTAGTTATATGTGGTTTACGGCTGTATGGGAGTCAGGTGCTAAGGTCAGGATGACTTGCTGTTCATGGTTACAAGTTCTCAGGTTTTGTTTTCAGGAGGGTTTACCGGTCCTGAGGGTATCTTCCCGGTGTGACCTGAAGGTATTGCATCACTTTCCTGAAAGGAGCCAGGAGGGTATTCCACGGAAATTCGGACAGAACCATCAGCACCAGTACTGATGGTTCAAAGTAGATAGCCGCCAGCACGATTGCCATACCATTGTTCCTGTATGCCGAACTGATTGTAATAGCTATCCTGCTTTGCCTGTCCTGTCCTGGTGCCATAAAATAACCTGCGGCATGCAGCAAAATGTATACCACATAAAGAAAAGATATTTTCCACAGGATGCTGACGGGATCCCCTGTAATCAGTCCCCGCTGCGACCCCATTGCAGCATATACCATAATGAAAATGATAATTATGTTTACTGCGGTGAAGCCGCTTTTTATCCGTTCAACTATTGCGGGAAATAGCTTTTTAAGCAGCTGCGAGACTGCAAGAGGAACAAATATCAGTACAGCCAGGTCGGTAAACATTGCCAGTGAATTCATCTCAAGGGTATCGTGGTTCACCAGCCTGAACAACAGCGGTACGGTGAACGGAGCCATCATTGAAGTCAGGATAGCAATGCCAGATGAAAGGGCGATATTACCCCTTACTATGTCTGTAAGCGAAGGGGTTGATACCCCTGCAGGCATGGCCGTAAGCAGTAGTATGCCGATTGCCAGTTCATGGCTGAATAGGTTGATGGCTGCGAAAAGTATCAGCGGGATAATAAGCATGAATGTGCAGGCAAGGTATGTCATCAGCCTGTAATCCCTGATTTGTTTGATAATGCGAATGAAATCGGTTTTAAGGAATACCAGCATCAGCATCAGCATCAACAAAGGTTTAAGCAGCGACATTAAAAAATCGTTATAAACCGGATAGCTCAGACCCAGAATAATACCAGCCAGAAGGAACACCCAGAAATAGCTTTCGATAAAATGAATCAGCCTCATA
>SLOS01000319.1 GCA_007132365.1 Bacteroidales bacterium
GCATTAGTGTACGGGAGCGGACAGAATACGGAGTGGTCAGGATGATTAAAAAGGGAAGTTATCCTTTCACCTGAGAACTAAGTCGCTGAAATTCTGCAGCCTGATTGGTTTGGCATTTTTTTGGATGGTTGGTTGATGTGTTTTCTTGTTAAACATTAACTAAATTTTACAGAAAATGAAGATAGCATTGATCATTCTGGGGCTGATTGTAGTGATTATAGCAGCCCTGTTCATCTATTACGGTGGTTTGAGAAGGGTTGACTTCAGCATAGCGAAGCAGGGTGGTGAGACCCTTGTATATGTGGAGCAGACCGGCGATTACAGCAAAAGTGCAGGCCCGATTGACAAAATGTATTACTCGTTGCTGAATGAGGAGGGGATCGAAACATTCAGGGGTTTCGGGATATATTATGACAATCCGCAAAAGGTTGAGAAGAGCAGGCTAAGGTCGGAGGTTGGCAATATTCTCGAAGATCCTGACCCGGCAATACTTAAAAAACTTGAGGGCAGGTACAACATAAAAACCCTCACTGAGAAGGAGTATATAGTTACGGAGTTCCCTTACCGGGGGAAAATGTCGGTCATGATGGGCATAATGAAAGTTTACCCCGCCATGAACAGGTTTGTAAAGGAGAACGGATTTGATGAAGATGGCTGGGTGATGGAGATCTACGATATACCAGGCAAAAAAATCGTCTACAGGAAGGAGATGGTAAAAAGGTAAACGGCACAGACATAATTGATGATACTGCAATTATTTCTATTTTTAATAGAAGTTTTTATTAATTAATTTCTATTGATAATAGAAATAATTACTAATAATTTTGCATTTGAAATAACAATTGCATTTTTTTGGCTGTATGAGAGTATATTATACCGTATTACCTGGGCTTTTTATACAACACATACTTGATATTTCTGGTCAATAAATATGATACTTCCTCAAAGAGGCAATTATATAATCCCCCAAAGGGTTATTTTATTGATTTGGGACTGCTAAGGGAGATTGGTTTCTTTCATTCGGAAGATAATGGAAGGTTGCTGGAAAATGCAACCCATGAAGAAATAAATTACAGTCCGGTGCCTTTTTCAATATTTTTTGTCAGGGCACTGATAAAGCGGGCCATCAGCGCGCCATCGACAACGTCATGATCAAGTAAAACAGTCAGGTTCAGTATTTCCCTGATCTCTACCCTGTCATCTGCAACTACCGGTTTTTTTGAAATTTTTCCAATACCGAAACAGGCAGGGTGCACCGAGATGGGAATAAACCAGCCATTTGCTCTGCCAATCATTCCCACGGAAGTGACTGCCACATTGCCCATCCTGTTAAATGCCATATGGGGCCGCCTGAGCATAAATCGCCAGATAGTACGTCTTATAAAACCAGGCAGCATAAAATAGATTCTTTCTGCCATGGTTGATCTTTTCTGAAGCACAATGTCTTTCTGGTTAATTTCCTGGTTACGGGCCTCGTTTATTTGAAGGGTTATTGATTCAAGGCTTCTTTCCTGGGCTTTTTCAATTAACAGGGGTATTGGAACTCTCTGGTTTGCGATTTCCTTTTCAACCGCAAGGCCTACATTTATGTCACTGAATACAACCAGTTTTTTCCTGCCGGCAGAATAGGCGGCTATCTGATCATGATCACTGATGGTAATTGCTATGGTTTTTATCAGCCAGGCGGTAAAGGATATCCTTCCTTTTTCTCTCTTATAGGCCTTTATCTTTTTTCTGCTTTCAGTTACATCGATTTCCAGTAAGGCGGGGATATGATGCTTCTCAAGGCCAACGGCACAAACGTCGTTAGTTGCGATCCGCGTTTTCGGAAACCTGAGTATACGGTGGTAACCCTGTTCTTTGTCGGTCATTTTTTTATTTTTCAGCCGAAGCTATAATCCATTTTTTCAGGAGATCCTTATCCATGGTATCGGCCGATCTAAGTTTGATATGGCGCATGTCTTTGCCGGTTCCCTCAAGCAGATTACCGGGGTCATCCAGTCTATGAAAATCGGAAAACCCCAGAGTTACATATTCCTTTGCCGTTCTAAGGTATGCAAACCCCTTTTTCTTTGAGAACACAGGCCTGCTCCATTTGAACTCCTCCCGTACACCGGGTACATTTTCATGGATAAGCTGCCGGACAACATTCATGATCCTTTTCTGTTCATCCGGGGCATTGTTGATGTAATCTGTAATCTGTTCATTCATTTGTTTCATTTATAGAGGTATTATTTATATTATTTGTCATTTTCAGAAGTGCCCGCCTTACCCCCGGTGACAGGGTTTCCAGGTAGTGATCCTGAAGTAAAAAACCGATTTCCTGTGATAACTCCGGATACTTCCGGCTGAACTTAACTATCATCTTAAAGGCATTAAATCTTACAGAGGGCTGCTTATTTATCTTTTCCCAGATACTGATGCAGTGATCAAATAATATCCCTTCATGATTTTCATCCAGATCCATCAGGTAAAGGATTTTTATCAATTCGCGCTGGTGGCCGTCATTCTTTCCCTTCAGAGACCTGATGATGCTCCGGATGTGGTTTTTAATGCGCCGGTCATTTTCTTCCACACAGCTCCACAATAGCCAGGCTGCCCTCCATGAGTATGGCTGCTTTTCGTCGAGGGCCAGTTGAACCAACTCTTCGAAACTCTCAGGATGGTTAGCTATATACAGGATCATTTCTTCCTTATAGAAACTCATCAGGACTTTTTCCAGCTCTGTTTCCATTTTTCAAATGTAGGTATTAGAAACCTGCATCTTTAAAATATTCATCTGTA
>SLOS01000400.1 GCA_007132365.1 Bacteroidales bacterium
CTGCTTGCCTACGGCAGCCTGCTTCTGGAAGGTTATCCGGTAAGGGTAAGCGGACAGGACACTGAAAGGGGTACATTTTCGCACCGTCATGCAGCCTATGTTCTGCAGGATTCTGATGAAAAATATTTTCCACTTAAGCACCTCTCGAAAGACCAGGCTAAATTTCATATTTACAATTCACCACTGTCTGAGTACGGTGTCATGGGTTTTGAGTATGGCTATTCCCTGGCTGTTCCCGGGGGACTGACAATATGGGAGGCCCAGTTTGGTGATTTTAATAACGTGGCGCAGGTTATAATTGACCAGTTCATAAGCTCGGCAGAGGAGAAATGGGGACTGATGAACGGGCTGGTGCTGTTTTTGCCCCACGGATACGAGGGTCAGGGCCCTGAGCACTCAAGTGCCCGTATTGAAAGGTTCCTGGCACTCAGCGCAAACAATAACATGCAGCTGGTTAATTGCACCACACCTGCAAATTTCTTCCATGTACTTCGCAGGCAGATGCACCGGCCGTTCAGGATACCCCTGGTGGTGTTCACCCCAAAAAGCCTTCTCAGGCATCCCGAATGTGTATCCGGGATTGAAGAGATGGCCTCGGGTAAGTTCAGGGAGCTTATTGATGATGACCTGGCAGTTCCGGAAGACGTTAAGCAGGTGGTATTTACCAGCGGCAGGCTCTATTATGACCTGATCAAAAAACGAGAAGAGCTTGGTGCCAATGATACAGCCATCGTTCGGCTGGAACAGCTGTATCCCTTCCCGGCTGATCAGATGCAGTCGGTGATAAAAAAATACAGGCATGCCGAACGACATGTGTGGGCCCAGGATGAACCTGCAAACATGGGTGCATGGTCCTACCTGCAAAGGGTTTTCAGGGGTGTTAAACTTATGCTTATTTCACGTCCTGAAAGCGGCTCCCCTGCAAGCGGGCTTATGGAGTTACATAAAAAGAGGCTTGCAAAAATCCTTGACAAGGCATTTATGCAATGTAACTGCGAGCTGCAGCGAAAATACTGCGGCCAGCGATGCGGAAGATTCGCCATCAGGGAACTGAACAGGGAAATGGCCAGGTAAATGAATTTGTTTAATTTGGATAAAGATAATTTTTTGATATTTAATTTAGTTAAACAGCACCCTATCGGTATATACCTATAGAGAAAATCAGATTCATAAAATGATCATTGAAATAAAAATCCCCTCCCCCGGAGAATCAATCACTGAAGTAGAGATAGCAAGCTGGCTTGTTAAGGATGGTGATTATGTTGAAAAAGACCAGGAAATAGCAGAGATAGAATCAGACAAGGCCACCCTCCCGCTTATAGCCGAAGAAAGCGGTATTATCACAATAAAAACTGAAACGGCTACCCCCATCTCTGTCGGAGCTGTTGCCTGCACTATAGACAGCGATGCGAAAGCTCCCCAACCTGCCAAAAAGAGCCCTGAAAAGAGCCCTGAAAAGAGCCCTGAAAAGAAGGAGGATCCAAGTGAGCTGCAGCCTCACAAGACTGACCATAAAAGCAACAAGGGTGAAAGCAAACAGGCGGAGCCGGAAGAAATTAAGGCCAAAACTGAAACATTAAAAGGATCTGAAGAAGGATCTGAACCGCAAACGACCAGTTACAGGACTGATAATGTTAAATTATCTCCTCTTGCTAAAAAGCTCATGGAAAATGAGGGTTTTACCGTTGAGGATATCCTGAATGGTTTAATCAGGATATCAAAAGAAGATGTTGCTCTTGTGGCACAAATGAAAGACCGTAAAGTGTCATTTACCGGAAAGCAGTCGGAACCCGGCAGGGAAACCGGCAGGGAAAGGATGTCCATGCTCAGACGTAACCTCAGTAAGCGGCTGGTAGAAGTTAAAAACGAAACAGCCATGCTGACCACCTTTAATGAGGTGGATATGAGCAGTATAATAAATATCCGCAAAACGTACCAGTCCCGGTTCACAGAAAAACACGGGGTCAAGCTGGGATTTATGTCGTTTTTCACCAAAGCAGTCACTGAAGTATTGAAGCTTTACCCCCATGTAAACTCCTACATTGACGGAGAAGATATGGTGACTCCTCAATATTGTGATATTGGCATTGCGGTGCAGACGGACAAGGGCCTTATGGTCCCTGTTATTCGCAATACAGAAGTTCTCGGACTGGCGGAAATTGAAAAAAAGATACTGGAACTGGCCGACAAAGCGCGGAGGAACAGGATATCCATTGAAGATATGACCGGCGGCACATTTACCATAACAAACGGAGGCATTTTCGGTTCGCTTCTGTCAACTCCGATACTGAATCCCCCGCAGTCGGGAATACTTGGTATGCACAACATTGTTGAGAGGCCGGTTGCAATAAACGGCAAGGTGGAAATCCGGCCAATGATGTATATAGCTCTTTCTTATGACCACAGGGTAATAGACGGCCGCGATTCGGTGAGTTTCCTGGTAAAGGTCAAAGAGATACTTGAAGATCCTGTAAGGATGATTTTTGGCGGCTCACAGCCGGAGGATCTGCTGCTGGATATATAACTGTAAATATCCCTTTCGGGGAAAAAACCATTACTTCTAACGGACAATTACATTTTCGCCTGTCTGGCAATACATCCTGAGCATTGGTTCAGCCTCCTGCAACCCCATTTCAAGGGCTGTTGCAAGGTCATCGCACCCGCCTGACATATCATTAAGGTTGATTCGTGAAACTGCACGCTGAAGATAAGCTCCGGGATTGTCCGGCTCCAGTTCGATGGACCTGTTGTAATCATCCAGCGCCTCCTCATGCATACCAAGGA
>SLOS01000041.1 GCA_007132365.1 Bacteroidales bacterium
CCTCACTGAACTGCCAGACATTGAAAGTGCTGGAAGCATCGCGTATCACAGCTCCAAAGATCCAGTCCTCATGTCTGTACCTTGCCGCGACATCAACTCCAAATCCCCATGCAGAGGCAAATTCACCGACCACGCGCCTTATGATTTTCAGGTTCCCCCCAAAATCAACGCCTTCGATACCGGATATCCTTGAATATGATAGCAACAAGGCATAATCGGCAACCGAAAAAGAGCTTATCCGGTCATAATCAATATTTCCGTCCCTGTCTATCAGATCAATTGTATTGGGTATATCATCTACCCCGTAACGCAATACTGAAATTCCGATAGCACTTTCATCATCGAGCCGGGTGCCGGCACCCAGGTAATCAAATTTTGCAATCCCGGCAAAATACTGCGCGTGCATAAGTGCTGCCTGATGTCTGCCGTCAAGCCGGGCCATCCCGGCAGGGTTCCAGTATGCAGCGGTGATATCATCAGCAGAGGCGACAAAAGCTTTACCCATACCAAGCGACCTTGCACCGATCCCCACATTCAGAAATTCATTTGAATACTTGGCGGACTGGGGCAGCACACTGATTGGTATAAGACCCAGCAGAATAAAGATAAAAAACCGGTTATTAAATATCTCTGTCAATGTCATTGTTTAAAAAGCCCTGGCAGCACTCCCGTGGATAAATCAAGCCAATGCCGTGCAAACTATCAATTTTAACTTATTTTTGCAATATTTATTGTCATATTCATAATCCGGTCCGCCGGAATAACCAACAAACCAATGGTAAACAGCCTTATAAAATCATTCAAAACCAGTGTACCAAATATAATTACCATGCTGAACCTGTTGTCAGGATGTATGGCCATACTTCTGAGTTTCCAGGATATCATGTTCGCCGGACTGATGGTTATGCTGGCAGGGGTGTTTGATTTTGCCGACGGACTGGCGGCCAGGATACTGGGCTCCTACTCGGAAATTGGCAGGGAACTGGATTCACTTGCCGATATTGTGAGTTTCGGAGTTGCACCCTCCTTTATCCTTTTTCATCTCATAAGTTCGGCGCTATTTGAAGGGCTGCCATTCAGTGTTTTTCTGCTCACGGGCACAGAGGCCGTTATTCTGGCAGGCGCATTTCTCCCAGTAGTTTTTGCCGCCCTGCGGCTTGCCAGGTATAATCTGTCAGACAGCAAAGAGGATGTTTTCAGGGGACTGCCTTCACCCGCTGCAGGAATATTCATTGCTTCTGTCGCATATAAAGGTGCCACGACAGGCTCTGTACTGATGCAGGATCTGATTATAAATACCGGCGTACTTGTTGCAATTAGTATCACCCTCTCAATTCTTATGGTAAGTCCACTTAGAATGTTCAGCATCAAATTCAGGAATTTCAGGTTCGCTGACAACAAAATCAGGTACACTTTTCTTCTGCCTTCCGCTTTAACCCTGGTATATTGGGGACTCGCAGCCATACCCGCAATAATAATCTACTATATTTTCCTCTCCGTTATAGTCAACCTGTTGCCGCAGAAAACGGGGGACTGAGAAGGGGGCCACAATCCTGGTCCCAGGAGGGCCGGGAAAAAAAGAAGATCCTAACCGCCGGTAATCAATTTCTGTATCCGGATTGACTCGTGGTGAACAAGCTGCAGGAAATCCCCGGTAAACTTTTCCGACAATCCTGCCTTTATCGCATACTCTTTTCTTGATGCCATTATATCTTCCCATCTTCCCGATTGAAGTACGGAGATCCCCTGCTCCTTCTTTATCCTGCCTATACGGGCTGAATAATCAAACCTGCCGGCAAGCAGGTCTATCAGCTCTTTGTCGATCCGGTCAATATGGTCCCGGCATTTTTCCAGTTCTGTCATAGTTTTTATTTTGCAGGCAAAAATAACAGTAGTTTTTAATTAATGCCAAAGGCCGTCCCCAAATTTGGAGACGGCCCCTGAAATCTGCGAACGCATTCCCCGCTGCCCGTGGCGGGATTGGCGTGCGCAAAACAACCCCTGAAACTATTTTACGGGAAGGCCCTCCTTATCTATAAACTGATTGTGCTGATTGCCCCAGATATCATCTCCGTTGGAAATTGTGAAGATAATATCATTGAAATCCTCATCACTTCCTGCCAGCATATCTTCAAAACCGAGCACTATGTCCAGGCAGCTCTTTTCAAGAAAAAGGACATGCTTGCGTTCACCGCCCGGATTAAACTCAGGTGTGGTATAAACAATATGGCGGGGCTCCCTCTCCTGGTTCAGTACCGGATCCCATCCATCAGCAATGATATAGAAGCCTATAATGGTACCCTCCGGAAATATCTTTCCATCGGCACCAAGCCTCACCCTTTCACCCTGCTGCCTCGGTTCACCATTGCTGTTTTTGTTAACATAGGGGTAGATGATGTGCTTCTCCAAATCCTCAGGATTATCAGGTACATCATCCTTATGGTATGTGTAATATCCGAAACT
Source organism: Bacteroidales bacterium (assembly GCA_007132365.1). Classification (GTDB taxonomy): domain Bacteria; phylum Bacteroidota; class Bacteroidia; order Bacteroidales; family PUMT01; genus PXAP01. The sequence continues at coordinate 2,464 of SLOS01000041.1, forward strand.
GTTATGCCATCCGGCGCCATTGTGAATATAGGTAATATACACAGGCCCGTCTTCAAGCAGCTCTATGGTGCCTGGCAGGCCATCAAAAGACAGGTCATGGGCAGGATGATCCTCTTTATGAATATTTGCCCTTTCGGGGAACAGTTCTACTATCCTGTCCCATAGCGTTTCACAAGGCTCGGTCTGCTCAAGTTCCACCAGTTCCAGTATCTTCAGCCCGCCTTTGCCTGTGGCAACAAAAACCTTGTTGTCACGGGCCTCTATGAAGTTCGCCGAAGATCCATACTCAAACATGAACCTGCCAATTGAACGTA
>SLOS01000399.1 GCA_007132365.1 Bacteroidales bacterium
TACTATTTGTTTTACAATTCAAAAGCAAGATAAAAATATGAAATCCCCGGCAATTACTGAGCTGATCTCTTTTGTTACCCTGAGAAATATGTTAAATTTGACATAATTAAAGGCTCTGTCTATGGAAAAACAGGTAATCCCGGCAATTATTTCTGTTATCATGTTCCTGACCATCGGTTGCAGCGACAATAATGATAACGAAACCCTCCGGTTCAAACATGGCAGTCCGCGACCTCAATGCAGGTATAATGCCGACCCGGACCGTGTTGCGTATTACAGTGAACCGGTCGTTGTTGCGACGGACTGGGATGAGCCGGTGAGACTTGCCGGACCTCTTACCGACCAGTGCCCCAACGATGCCGTTGAGATAAGCCGGGACGGGAAAACCATCTATTTTTTCTGGTCACCCACGGTAGAGGGCACAAATGAAGAGTTGCTCCACATTCATACCGGCACATACTACGCTGAAAGGGTTGGAGATGATCCCGGACTGTTCACCAATCCGCGCTTTTTTGACCTGCAGAAGGGAGCTGAAGGTGGCTCAGTAGACGGCAGTCCCAGCTTTACTCCTGATGGAGCTTATGTTTATTTCCATTCCACACGTGCCGAAAACCTGGGTTACCAGCATTCACCGCCAACAGATGACTATCTCGACATATATGCTGCACCAATCATTGACGGCGAGCCAGGCCCTGCCGTTAACCTTGGAGAACCAGTAAACTCCATTTATCTTGATGGAGAACATGCCCTCAACCCGGACGGATCGCAGTTGTTCCTTACTTCAACCAGGCCTGGCGGACTGGGAGGTCCTGATATCTGGGTGTCAACAAAAACCGGGGGTTCATGGTCCGAGCCTGTAAATCTGGGAGCGCCCGTAAATTCAGCAGAATGGGACGGACAACCGGGGTTTGCAGCCGGCGATCCCAGCACCATGTACTTTGTTTCCAGGCGTGACGGCCCTTCAAGCATTTACCGTTCAACATTCAACGGAGAAAACTGGAGCGAACCTGAAATGGTTATCACCGGCTATGTTGGCGAACCTTCTCTTGTAGCGGACGGTAGCATTATGTATTTCGTTCATGTACTGGTAGACGATGACGGGGTATTCGGGTCCAACATCTGGTATGTAAAACGCAAATAAACCCCGTAACCACGATTATGTAAAATACCTGTCGATGAAAAACTCTTCATTATGAATTACTTCCAGTATATGTAATAGTTTTGTAACTCACAAGTTAGTTAGTTACAAAATAATTAGCTAGTCACATCCTTGCCTTATTCAACCTGGTATATTGGTCAATGCTTGATTCCGAAGCTTGTAAAACCATATCCCTGTGATAATGGATGATTATTCCATCACAGGATTCTGTATTGCTTTTATTATTGAAGGCTAAATGAGATGGATGGGGTCTTACAGGTATGCTTCCCGGCATAAAACTTTTATGAAAATTTAAATTTTACAGCCGCACGAATTGTTGCAGAAAAGTGATATTTTTGGCTGATAAAAAGGCGGGAAGTGAACAACAGCGGGGTGATCAAACAGACATGGTAACCGCCACTCTATCAAGTAACTTTAATTTATAAAACCAACCAAAAACGATTAAAAATGAAAAAATCAATCCTGCTGATCGCAGCCATAACTATGGCATTTTATTCATGTAAACCGATCTACCAGTGCGGGCAAACCATTCCGGAAAAAAAGCCCAGAGTTTCGAAGAGATTTCATGCGGTGATAGATGAAAGAGACTCCCTGTGTACAACACTGGCATTAAGAGATGCTGAAATCTCAGGACTTAAAAGTGACATTTCAGGACTGAATGAAGATATATCGGGATTGAATAATCAACTGAGGACTATTGAAAGGCAATATCAGGAACTTAACAATGATAAGTTATCACAGGCAGAGCAATTTGACCTCGCGCTTAAGCAGAAATCAGATGAACTGACTGAAAAGGAAAGATTGTTGCTTGAAAGAGAAAAGGTCCTGGCAGATCTTCAGCAAACAGTTGCTTATCAGGATTCGGTTACAAGGCGGCTTAATGATGTTTTGAGGAATGCCCTCCTGGGTTTTAAATCAGATGAACTTACAGTAGAAATAAAAAACGGCAAGGTATATGTTTCCATGTCTGACAACCTTCTGTTCAGATCAGGCAGTGCTGCTGTTGAATCAAAAGGAAGGGACGCATTAAAAGTCCTTGCAGGAGTGCTTAATAATAACCCCGATATAAATATACTGGTTGAAGGTCACACTGACAACGTTCCCATAAGGACTGCAGTCTTCCATGATAACTGGGATCTTAGCGTTGCAAGGGCCACTTCAATAGTCCGCATTTTGACTGATCAGCAAAAAATTGACCCGGAACGACTTACTGCATCAGGCAAGGGTGAATTTGCCCCCATAGCTGACAACGACACACCGGAAGGAAGGGCGAAGAATCGAAGGACTGAAATAATCCTGTCACCAAGACTTGATGAGATTATGCAGCTTCTCAATTAGATTGCAATTTTACTGTAATCTTCGTGATACAGGGCCATGTTAGCGGTAAACTCCGGTCTGATTGATTTATTCTGTTAAAAATTGGCCAGAAGGAGACAACCAACTATAAAACCTAAAAATAATGGATAGCAGCAGCCTGGTAATAACGAGAATTATTCCTTCACTGATGATAATCATTGGGACAGGAATGGCATACATCTGGACCTCGGATATTGTTTCCGGCAGGTTTTCAGACCGGGGCAGCTTTTTTCAATGGAAAGAGGAAAAAA
>SLOS01000249.1 GCA_007132365.1 Bacteroidales bacterium
GCTGCGGGTAATGATTATTATCAATGTTTATGAGAGTAACTTCCTGTATCATTCTTCTCTGTTCACTGCTGGGTTCATGCCAGAAACCCGTCAATGGCCCTGAATATATTTTTAAATTCGGGCACCAGGGTAATGAGCGGGATATATGGCACAGGGCAGCCCTGCACTTTGCCCTCACCCTCGACTCACTTTCAGGTGGCCGTATTGAAACCAGGGTCTATCCTTCCGAGCAGCTTGGAGGGGAGCTTGATATGATAAGAAGTATCAGGGCCGGCATTGCCGAGATGACCATTACCGCTGAAAGCATGCAGAACTGGGCCGGTATCACGGCCTTCATGGCAGTTCCTTACCTTATAAGGGATTCAGATCATCTAAGAAAGGTTGTTGAGGGAGATATCGGAACGGAAATAGCAGAGGAGATGATCAGAACTATAGGGCTCAGACCAATAGGATATTTTGAACGCGGTCCCCGCCATCTCACATCCAACCGTCCCGTCCTGACCCCGGATGATCTCGGGGGAATGGTGCTTAGGGTCCCCAATGTACCCCTCTTTGTCAGAGTCTGGCAGGCGCTTGGAGCAAAACCGACGCCAATGACCTTTTCCGAGGTTTTCACTGCACTGCAGCAGGGTACGGTGGAAGCCCAGGAGAACCCTTTTGCCCTAATATACAGTGCGGGATTTTTTGAGGTTCAGAGATACCTTAACCTTACAGGTCATGTCACCGGGTGGACCTACATGGTTATAGGTGAAAATCAGTTCAGGGAGCTACCAGAGGATCTGCAGGAAAATGTTCTTGAAGCAGGTAAGGCAGCCCGGCAATACCATGAAAGGGAGTTCGGGAGGCAGGAGGAGCTTCTTCGCCGTCAGCTTGAAGAGAGAGGTATGATATTTACACAACCTGACAGGGAAGCATTCAGGGACAAGGCAGAGGCCGCTGTTCTTGAGACACTTCCGGAAAAATATAAACCTCTCTACCATAAAATAACAACCATTAAATCTGATGAAACCGACAATCAGGAAGGTCTATAAGCTTTTTGCCACGGGAGCATTGCTCAGCCTGGGATCAATGATCATAGTGGTTGGAATACAGGTATTTACCAGGTTTCTGCTGGAAACCACCCCGCACTGGACCGAAGAGGCGGCAAGGATATTTTTTATATATTCAGTTGCATTCGGGACAGGAACAGGTATCAGGAACGGCGATTTTATCCGTCTCAACCTTATCGGTAAATACCTCTCTCCCCCTGCGGAAAGATTCCTGGACCTGGTCACTGATCTTGTGATCGTGGCCTTCTCCGTAATACTCATAATCCACAGTCTGCGATTCGTCAGGCTGGGCATGGATGAACAGTCACCCGCCCTTGAGATTTCAATGGGATTTGTATTTGTCAGCCTGGTGGTAATCGGACTGGCAATATTCATCTTCACCCTCGAAAACCTCAGTAATACAATAAAAGGCACAATTCACCCGAAATTATGATCTGGCTTCTCTTCCTGCTTTTTTTCATGCTGCTTTTCCTGCGATTTCCAATAGCATTTGCCCTGGGAATATCCACCCTTGCATATGTCCTTTTTGCCGGGTACCCGCTGATAATCATACCACTTAAGATGTACTCCGGCATTGATGTTTTTGTACTGCTCAGCATCCCCGGTTTTATCCTTGCGGGGAACCTTATGAACAGCTGCGGCATGACGGACCGTATAATAAGATTCTGCAATGATCTGGTGGGTCACATAAGGGGCGGGCTGTCACTTGCCAACATTGGTGCGTCAATGGTCTTTTCAGGCATTTCAGGTACCGCAATCTCCGACACAGCATCAATCGGGTCTGTAATGATCCCGGCAATGAAAAAGGAGGGCTACGAGGCCGATTTTGCCTGTGCAGTGACTGCCTCTTCCTCAACGATCGGGCCGATCATACCACCCAGTCTCCCGATGATAATAGCAGGCTCTCTCACAGGCCTTTCTATAGGCAGACTGTTCCTCGCAGGCGCAATTCCCGGCCTCCTTCTTGCGGCGGGATTAATGATCACCTCCTGGATTATTTCAAAAAAGAGGAACCATCCGAAGCAGCCAAAGGCTACCTGGAGGACCCGGGGGAAAAGCCTTATACATGGATTCTGGGCCCTCCTGATGACTTTTCTTATACTTTTCGGCATAATCGGCGGCATCTTCACCCCTACCGAAGCTTCAGTTGTTGCCGTGCTTTATGCCCTGCTGGTAGGTCTGTTGTTTTACAGAACACTTACATGGAAAAGAATCTCTTCAGTCATGACCACCTCTGCAGGCACAACTGCATCCCTCATGCTGCTGGTGGGATTTGCAAACCTTTTCGGGTGGATACTGGTAAGTGAACAGGTCCCCCAGAATCTTGCCGAGTTTCTGCTGACTATCACGGGAAACAAATTTCTTCTTCTGCTTTTTATCAATATACTGCTTATTATTATCGGATCTTTCATGGAAACCATAGCGGCCCTGCTCATTGTCTATCCAATCCTGCTGAAGGTTGCAGTATTTGCGGGAGTTGACCCGATACAGTTTTCAGTTATTGCAGTGCTTAACCTGATCATTGGACTGAACACCCCGCCGGTTGGGGTGTGCCTGTTCGTGGCATCAGGCATAGGGAAGGTATCGCTTGAAAAGGTAGCCAGGGCGGGACTGCCTTTTCTTCTGGTAAGCATTATTGTCCTGTTGCTGGTAACCTATATACCTGCACTGTCATTGTTCCTTCCGGGATTGTTTGAGTAGGCCGGCCGGTTAACA
>SLOS01000368.1 GCA_007132365.1 Bacteroidales bacterium
TATGCCCTGGAGCGAAGCCATTCAGGGTGCCGGAAACATGAAGCCCAAATTTGACAGGCAATCTGTTATATATAACGGACCAAATGGTGTGTTCCAGCTGCTGGAAAATGGTATTCAAAATATTGAGGCTGCCATTGCTGATCCAGGTGGACCGAACGCCGGAGTTTTTGATCTTCTGTATCAGGGGAATAATCAGAGATGGTTAAGAGCTGCATGGTCGCTTAAGGCAAGGTACCATTTGCGTCTATCCCAGAGGGATAATGAAGCTGCCGCAAAAGCACTGGCCGCACTGGCGAATGGTTTTCAGAGTGCCGGTGATGCTCTTATTTTCAGGTTATATGAACCACTTCCTTCTCCCCGTAACAACCCCTGGTATCAGTTTATGATTCAAAGGAGTCACCTTGCTGCTTCCTCCACCCTGTTTAACCTGATGAATGAAAGGATTGATCCGAGAATAGAGCTTTATTTCACCACTGTTGGCGGTGAATATAATCCTGCCCCCCCGGGACAGGCAGAAGCCACTCAGGGAGGAACATATTCTGAAGCAAAGCTTACAACAAATAACACGGCTGCTCCGACGCCATTGATGACCTTTCATGAGCTGAAATTCATCGAGGCAGAAGCCAGGCACAAGGCCGGACAGTCGATCGACGACGTGAGAACTGCGCTTCGTGCAGCCGTTGTTGCAAACTTCATTTATCACGGTTCCAATGCTGAAACTGCAAATGAATATTTTGATGAAGTAGTTGAGTCAAGGTTCAATGCAGATCCTTTGGAGGAGATACTGATCCAGAAATATATCGGGGCCTACGAGTATGAATCAATGGAAGCATATCACGATTACAGAAGGACCGGTATTCCTGAGATGCATAATCCAAACAATATTACGGTGGGTTATCCTAACAGGCTGCAGTATGGCAACTCCGAGGAAAGCAATAACCCGGACAATTTTATTCGGATTAATGTGCATGAAAATAAAGTATGGTGGGCAGGAGGAGAAGAACTGGCGAACTAGAAGATATGCACACATATCATTTAACTATTTTAAAATAACCTAATAACAGTATAAAATGAAAAATCACAAATTTAAAATCCTTGGATTAGTCGCTGTTGTGATCTTTTCCCTGACTTCATGTGAAGAGGATACCTTCGACATGAACAGAGGAGAAGGAGTGGTTCCTTCGATCACAAACCTCGATCCGGCGGTATTTTCAGAGGCTGTGGGCACCTATATTGCTTTTGATCTTGATGCAAAAGATTATACCGGCGACCTGGTTGTTCTTGCTTCCGTTGACGGCGATAAAAGCCGGACTCCGGTTAAGACAATAAGCAGTGTTCCCGCAAATGTTGTCGTTACCCTGGAAGAAGTGGCCCAGGCTAAAGGAATGAGCGTTAATGATTTTGAAGTAGGTTCAATATTCAATTTCGAAGTGCAGACGACGGTGGGGGGCAAAACTTATCGTTCCCCTGCATCATTTAATGCGCCCCTTGCATGTGAGTACCTCCCCGAAAATGTTTCAGGCACCTATATTGCATCAAGTGCAGGCTGGGGTGTAAACGGTCCTATCACCATTGAGGCTGATCCGGATGATATGTTCAAACTTTATGTAACAGGATTGGTCACAATAGATGGAATGGTAGAAGACCAGGGTCCGCTGGTAATGACTGTTAATCCCGGGAATTTCCACGTTACCGCCCCCAGGACGGTTTTGGGAACCTTCTTTTATGGATTTGACAATGTTGCATATCAGGGTTCCGGGGTTCTTGATACATGCACGGGTGTTTATACAATGACTTTTACAATTACCGTTGATCAGGGATCGTTCGGATCATATGCATTTACTTTCACTCCGAATTAGAAATATTTCCCTGAAAGATTTTAGCTTAAAACCCTGCAGACACTGTTCTGCAGGGTTTTTATGCACTCCGGGTAGTGGATTTCATTAGGGTATACGAATTACTTCGACCCCTGGTTTGCAGGATGCCCTATCTTTTCAAGCAGACAGGGAGTACCATTATTCAACAATTTTCATTAAGTTTTTATTTATGCCGTCTCGTGTTATCTCCTGCGAAAGCAGGAATTGTAAGAAAATTTTGTTATCTGCTATTTTATTTTTTGCCTTTTGCATCAACAGTTTCTCACAAAACTATTTAACCCTGGATTCCGGGATCAATTTCAGCGACATTATCGGGGTAAGATCAGAGACTTTTCATTTCAGGAACGGATATTTTTTTGGAATGAGATATAATACCCTCTTTTCCGATCCTTTTAGCTTTGGTACCGGACTGTCCCTGCATGTAACCGGGTTCGGCAACAGCCATATTGTTTCCAATCCAATTTCTGAGAGTACCTATATGAATAATGTAGATCAGGTCAGCCTTTACTTTCCCTTCCTGCTCACTTACCATACCCGTCGTTTTACGTTTGACATCGGGCCACACCTCAGGAATATAATCAATTTGAGTCAAACCGAGACTGAAATAACCGAATATAAGATACCCGGCATGGAACGAACGGAAGAAACCTTTCTAAACCGTCAGGAGTTCAACAGAATGCTTATTGGAATGACATTCGGCCTGAACCTGAAAGTTTTCCGGGGTGTCGATCTTTCACTAAAATACCTGCAGACCTTCACTCCCCCCGGAAGAGAATACAACTGGCAGCGGCAAAGGGTTATCCAGGCAGGGCTGAAAATCAACTTCGGGAAATCATTCAGTCCCCGTAAACTGAACTTTGACCGGGGCTCAACCA
>SLOS01000354.1 GCA_007132365.1 Bacteroidales bacterium
ATGTTGTACGTCACAGCAGGAGAAAAGGTACTATTCGTTTAATTTATTGAATTAATCAAGTAATGAAAGGAGACTAAAGATATGAAAACAAATTTTATAATAATAGTTACATTAAGCGTTGCTTTAATTTTATGCACTGTCCCTGACCAGCTGGCCGGCCAGACACGGGACGAAATGGTAAACAGGGCAGAGATGCTTGAAGACGGAGCACAGAATGGAATTGAACATGATACTGTTACGGTAACATCCTCGAAAACCGATACAACTTCCATTTCAATCGGCAGCAGGCAGATACTGATCATCGACAAGGACGGCAAAACTGATATTAGCATTTATGACAGGACCGGACGGGAATCTGACAGGGATAACCGCAGGTCGGGGCGTTTCAGGGGAAACTGGCGCGGACTGGAGCTGGGGCTGAATAATTACGTTAACAAAGACTTTTCATTGTCCCTGGATCCGGGAGAGGATTTTATGGAACTCAGAGCGGCCAGGTCCCGGAATATAAATCTGAATATACTTCAGTATAATCTGACAGTATCAGATAATAATATAGGGTTTGTAACCGGCCTTGGTTTTGAATTCAATAACTACCGGTTTTCGAATAACGTGAGCATCACCAAGGAGAACAGGGAAATTGTTCCTGTTAATTACGACGAGGCCGGAATAGATCTTGACAGAACCAGGTTCAGGGCCATTTACCTTAATGTCCCCCTTCTTTTTGAGCTTCAGACTAATCATCCCAGGCGTTCCCACAGGGCATATGTTTCGGCAGGGGTAATAGGGGGAGTCAATATCGGTTCCGGCACAAGGGTTGTTTACAAGGATAACTCAAGCCGGGGCAGGGAGAGGGTCCGGGACGACTTCTACCTGTCACCCTTCCGGTATGGTCTGAGCTTTCGTACCGGTTACAGATCTCTTAACCTTTATGCCAATTATTATCCAACACCCCTTTTCCAGAAAAATAAAGGACCTGAGCTGTATCCTTTTGCTGTAGGGTTTTCGATACTTGGTTTTTGACGGGAGCATTAACCTGCTGCCGACATTTGCATCCTGCTGTTCCCCGAAAGGGGGAAGCAGGTTTTTTTGTGGTAAAAAACATTTTTACAGATGCCTGTAAACAAAGGTTTTTGGTAATTGTTTAGAATCATTATACTTTTACCCTAAATAATATTTTAATTATCAGTCTTCTTTTCCAATCCTAATACATCAAATAATGGGAGAATTGAATACCTTAACAGAGTTGGAAAAAAAACGTTACAAACTGCAGATCATGCTTCCGGGAATAGGTGCGGTCGGGCAGGAGAAGATTAAAAATGCCAGGGTGCTTGTGGTGGGAATCGGCGGACTCGGTTCGCTGGCCCTGCAGTACCTTACTGCAATGGGCGTTGGAACTCTTGGATTTCTTGATTATGATCTTATTGAGGAGGAAAATCTGAGCCACCAGGTATTATACGGAATGGATGATATCGGTAAACTAAAGGCTGTTGTCACCCGCAGGAGGCTCCAGGGTATGAACCCCCTGATTCAGTTCAATATGCTTAATGTTCAGTTAAATCAGGATAATGCCGGTGCAATTATACCTGGTTATGATATTGTTGTAGATGCAACAAATAATCAATCGGCTAACTATCTTATAAGCGATTCCTGCATGAAATACGGCAAGGTTATGGTTTACGGCGGAGTATCTGAAATGCAGGGGCGGCTTTCTGTCTTTAACTATAAGGAGGGGCCCTCTTTTCGCTGTGCATGGCCGGTTAATGATGAGCCCGGGGATCCGGTGGAAAAAAGACTATCAGGGATGCCCGGGATTCTGCCCGGGATTACAGGATCCTGCCTTGCGAACGAAGTTGTTAAAATCATCACAGACAGTCCGGGTGTTTTATCCGGGAAGGTCATGTTCATAGATGTTTTTGGCTATCAGAACCGGTTCGTTGATGTTAAACGTGACCCCGCAAATTTTTAACTATTGATTATTTATGAGATTACTACTGATAAGCAATTCCACAAATGCCGGTGAAGAGTATCTTGAATACCCCGGGGAGAATATCCGTAAATTTCTCGGACCTTCAGGCATAAAAGCCCTGTTTATTCCATATGCAGGTGTTACTGTCTCATTTAATGATTATGAAAATAAAGTTAAGGAGAGATTCAATGAGACAGGGCATGATATTGTTTCCATACATCATTTTGATGATCCCGCGGAAGCTGTCGAAGATGCTGAAGCGATAGTTGTCGGCGGCGGCAATACTTTCCGGCTGGCTGAACAACTTCATAAAAACAGGCTGGTTGAAAAAATCAGGAACAGGGTGCTGAAAGGCATACCATACATCGGCTGGAGTGCGGGTGCCAATGTAGCCTGTCCCACCATATGTACCACCAATGACATGCCGATAGTGCAACCCCCGGGCTTTGATGCTTTCAGCCTTGTGAAGTTTCAGATCAATCCGCACTATCTGGATGCCAATCCCGACGGCCATGCAGGCGAAACCCGTGAAATGAGGATATCTGAATATATTGAGATAAACAGGGATACTTACGTGGTTGGTCTCAGGGAGGGCAGCATGCTTTTACTTGAAAACGGAAGTATCAGGCTCATCGGGAAACGCACCATGCGGATTTTTAAGTACGGGACACAGCCTGTTGAACTTGGTGCTGATGATGATGCCGGTTTTCTGATATGAACATCCAGGATATAATTTTGGCCTGAGTTTTACGTTTATTGGTAAACTCAGATCTGGCTTCAGTATGTCTCGCATATTAAAATATTTTCTGGCAACATTCCTGTTGGTCATACTAATTGTCTCCCTTGCTGGAATTATCATTGCCTGGTATTACCAGGATGAGGTAAAACAATTGATGATCAGTCAGGTTAATAAACATATTAGAACAGAGGTCAGGGTTGGTGATCTCTCCTTCTCTGTTCTCAGAAAATTTCCCAGGGCCTCGCTGGAATTCAGGGATGTTCTGATATTGGTGCCTGATGGATATAATCAAAATGCAGATGCAGGGATTGATTCGGACACACTATTTACCGCCAGAAGCCTTTTTCTTCAATTCAGCCTGAAAGATATTTTCAGAAAAGATTACCGTATCAGCACTATTCATGCCGTAAACGGGGTCCTTTACCTTGCTGTGAATACAGACGGCCAGGAGAATTTCAGGTTCTGGAGGACCCCTGATTCGACTGATGACGGGTTCAATCTGGATTTACAGGATGTCAGGCTCAGCAATTACCGGGTGATATTTTCCAACGATATCAAGGAGATGTACATTGATTCAGATATCAGGCGGCTTGAGTTGAAAGGTAAATTCAGCCAGTCCTCCTATAACCTGCGAACCATCGCCACTGGAAACAGCCGCCGGTTCAGGCATCAGGGGATTAATTTCTCCGGAAACCGGGATATATCGGCCAGGATATCTTTAAATGTAGATAATGACCTTATAGACATTAAGGAGGGCATGATCGAACTTTCAGGGGTCAGACTGGCAGTTGGCGGTATCTATAAAACGGGTGACCAGGGCTATGCCGACATCAATATAAGCGGATATAACCTTGATATTTCTTCACTGATAACCCTTTTACCGGAAAAACTGGGCGAAAGGCTTCATCCGTACAGGTTTTCAGGCAGGTTTGATTTTGAATCCTCCATATCGGGCGAATTAAGCAAAACCCTTTCACCTTCGGTCTTTGCCTCATTTGAAACTGAAAATGGCCAGATTATCCGTCGTGATACAGGCATGCGTTTAACCGACGTCAGCCTGTCGGGTTATTTCAGCAATGGCCGGCTCCATACTGCCCAATCCTCAACAATTGTCGTAAGAAACTTTTCCACAGGTTTCGGAAACGGGAGTATACGCGCCAGCGGAAGTATTTCCGATTTGTCGCAACCGGTTGTCAGTTTTGATCTAGATGCATCTTTTTTGCTGGAAGAGATGGCACGATTCTATAAGCCGGCCAACATAAAACAGATTGCAGGCAGGATAAACACTGTTTTCTCGGCAAATGGGCGGCTTGACACCCCGGTGAAATGGGATATTGAAGAACTCAACAAAATGGACCTGAGTGGCATTCTGGAAATTGAGAACGGGTTCCTTGAAATATCAGAAGGCAGATATATTGCTTCCGGAATAGGGGGCGAACTGAATTTCGGGAAGACACTCAGAACGCCGGAGCTCAATTTCAATATAGGCAATGACCATTTTTCAATAAGGGGGGAGATAGATAACGGCCTGCCATGGCTTCTGGGTCATGATCAGACCATGCGCATATCAGGAGGGCTCTATTCACGGCAGCTGAATCTGGATAACTATATCTATACTTTCCGGAATGGACAGCAACGTCAGGATGTTTCAGAACCTCTTATCTTCCCTTCAAATGTGGAGCTGAACCTTGATTTTTTGGTGGATAAACTGACTTTCAGAAAATTTTCATCAACCCTTTTCAGAGGAAAACTGAGTTATAAACCCAGAATGATGACCCTCAACGCAGTTGAGTTCAATTCGATGGATGGCACTGTTTCCGGGAATGGAGTTATCGCCCAGAGGATGAACGGCGATTTCATGTTCCAGTCCCGGCTGCAGATGCAGGATCTGGATATGCAAAAAATGTTCTATTCTTTCAATAATTTTGAACAAACTTTTATTCACGGCGAACATCTCCAGGGAAACCTTACGGGAAGCCTGGGTCTTATTTCAGAGTGGAGCCCGTATCTGCAGATCATTTGGGAGAAACTGGTGGCAGACAGCAAAGTTGAAATCAAAAACGGTGAGCTTATCAACTTTGAGCCCATGCTCGGTCTTTCCCGCTTTATCGATGTATCTGAATTACAGCATATACGTTTTTCAACCCTTCAGAATGAAATATTTATAAGAAACCAGGTTATAACCATTCCGCAGATGGACATAAATTCCTCCGCATTCAACATCAGCGGATCAGGGACACATCGTTTTGACGGTCACTTTGATTACCGTATGAGGGTGCTCCTTTCCGATGTCCTGTACGGCAGGGCAAGGAGGGCCAAACCGGAGAATCAGGAGTTCGGGATTGTGGAAGATGACGGTTTGGGAAGGACAAGCCTTTACCTTCTGGTTTCCGGGACACCTGATAATTACAGGGTGTCATATGACCGCAGGGCAGTTCGCGACATGATCAGGGAAAGTCTTGCCGACGAAAGAAATGCACTGAAGCAGCTGCTTCATGAAGAATTTGGATGGTTCTCTTCAGACAGTTCGGCCATCGGCGGTTCATCTGCACCCGGGGCATCCGGAAGCCGGTTCAGGATAACGTGGGATGAAGAGGATGAAAAAATACCTCCCGCCGGCACCTCCGGGCAACCCCCGCGCAACGGCAGGCAGACAAGGGAAAGAACCCTGGAGATCATATGGGATGAAGAAGAAAAGTCCCCGGAAATACCCGGCCGGAGAAAACCTGTAAGATAATATTCTTACCTTTGAGTGATTAAGAAAGCAGAATTATCAGCAATGAGCATCTATCTGAAAAGACAGCAGTGGAAACTCGGACTTTTTATCCTTGCTGTTATCATAGCGTTCTCTTCCCTCTTGTTTACCGATAACCTTGTTAAAAGGCTGGCCGGGGAGGAGAGGAAGAAAATGGAACTCTGGGCGGAAGCTACCCGCGAAATTGCTGATATTGATTCTGAAGTAACCGACTTCACATTTTATCTTAAGGTAATCCAGTACAATGAGACCGTACCGGTTATTGTGGCTAATCAGGAAGGGGTTATACTTGACCACCGAAACCTTAACCCTTCAAGGATCGGTAATCCTGATTACCTTAAGCGGCAGCTGCTTTTGATGGAAAAGAAAAATGAGCCAATTGAAGTGGAATTCTTCGAAGATGAGCGTCTGTACATCTATTACAATGATTCAAGTATACTGGTATGGCTGGCTTACTATCCCTATGTACAGTTGATTGTTATAGTTGTTTTTCTTCTTATTGCATATTATGCCTTCAGCACTTCCAGGAAGGCTGAGCAAAACCAGGTCTGGCTCGGAATGTCAAAGGAGACTGCACATCAGCTGGGGACACCGACTTCATCACTGATGGCCTGGTTTGAGCTGATGAAAGAGAAAGAGCAGGACAGGGTAATGCTGGAAGAGCTGGAAAAAGATATTAAACGGCTTGAAAAAATAACTGAAAGGTTTTCAAAGATAGGGTCCAAACCTGCATTGAATAATGAAAATATCATTGAAGTCATTGACAATGCCCTTGAATATCTCCGTGTCCGCACACCAAAGGGGATAACTTTCGAAAAAGAATACAGCTCATCAGATTCTGTGAAGGTCCCTCTCAATATTCCACTTTTCGACTGGGTTATTGAGAATGTGTGCAAAAATGCCCTTGATGCCATGGAAGGCAAGGGAAAAATAACAATCTCCCTCAAAACAAGGGACAGTAGCATTTATCTTGACATTTCCGATACCGGAAAGGGAATTCCCAGGGGACGTTTCAGGACAATATTCAAACCGGGCTTCTCAACAAGGAGAAATGGCTGGGGACTGGGTCTTTCGCTTTCAAAGCGCATAGTTGAAGAATATCATGGAGGCAGGATTTTCGTCCACCAGTCCGCTCTCAACGAAGGAACCACAATAAGGATTGGGTTAAAAAAACCGGCAGATCAGTCTGATTAATTACCGACCCGATGCAAGCCACCGTCAAACAATTAAACAGGGAAAGTATCCTGGTAATGGCTCCGGCCGGCTCTTTTGAATCGCTGCATGCGGCATTGCAGGGCGGTGCCGGTGCCGTATATTTTGGAGTTGACAGGCTTAATATGCGCTCCCGTTCCACGGGCAACTTTTCACTTGATGACCTGGGCACCGTTTCAGAAATATGCCGTAAACATGGGGTTAAATCCTGTCTTGCGGTTAATACCCTGCTGTATGATGATGATATGCCACTGATGAGGGAAATTGTTTCAGAAGCCAGAAAACAGGGCATTTCGGCCCTGATTGTAAGCGATGTTTCTGTTGTTGAATATGCCCGGAAACTTGATATGGAGATCCATCTGTCCACTCAGCTTAATATCGGAAACATGGATGCTGTCAGGTTTTATTCCCGATACGCCGATGTGATGGTGCTTGCCCGTGAATTGAACCTTGATCAGTTGCGTAATATTTCAGAGGCAATAGATAAAGAAAATATTACAGGGCCTTCCGGCAGAAAAGTGCAGCTCGAGGTCTTTGTTCACGGCGCACTCTGTATGGCCATATCCGGCAAATGTTACCTGAGCCTGCACGAAACCGGAAACTCTGCAAACAGGGGAGCCTGCCTCCAGATATGCCGGCGGTCATATACCGTAAGGGAAAAGGAGGGTGGTCGTGAACTTGATATTGATAATGAGTACATTATGTCTCCAAAGGATCTTTGCACCATTCATTTTCTGAACAAGATCCTTGATGCCGGAGCCACTGTCCTTAAGATCGAGGGGCGTGCCCGTTCACCCGAATATGTTAAAACAGTTACCCGGTGCTATTCTGAAGCTGTAGATGCTTTAATTGAAGGGAACTATACTGCCAGAAGGATCGGCCTTTGGAAGGAGGAGCTTGCAACGGTTTTCAACAGGGGTTTCTGGGACGGGTATTACCTTGGACAGAGGCTTGGGGAATGGAGCCATGCATATGGCTCCAGGGCAACACGGAAAAAAATCTATACAGGCAAAGCAACAAATTATTATTCCAGAATAGGGGTCGCTGAATTTATAATTGAAAATGGATCACTCAGGGAGGGAGACGAGGTTCTGATCATAGGGCCTTCAACCGGGGTTATCCGGATGCGGCCCGGTGAGATCAGGAATGATGCCGGCCGCACCAAAGAGGCAGTCAGGGGCGAAAACTGCGCCTTCAAGGTTGATTCTGAGGTCAGGAGGTCAGATAAGCTTTACAGGCTGGAAGTAAGAAAATGATTGTGCAGTTCCCCGGATGGGATTGCTTTGGGGCCGGATGGGCGTGTACTAATGCCCGGTTTTTTCCCCTGTTTCAGTCCAGGTGATCCGGGTGTGACAGCTCATAAAGGTATTTTTTGCGAATGAACTCCAGCTGTTCCCAGGTCAGATCTTTTGCATATATCCTGACCATATCAAGAATATCTTCCAGGTAAAGTGTTCCGAGGGCTGCATCAAAAGTGTAATTATCCACATTTGCCCGGATATATATGGTAATTTTTTTAAATAGCTCCCAGACGGGTTTTTCAGGTATCTCAAAATAATACATAAGGGGGTCATCAAGATCCTTGTAAAGATACTTCTCCATTCTTTGAAGCCTGAAGAATTTCTGCAGTTTTATAAGTGCCTCGCCGCTTACGGATTTTCTTTTCATAAACTGTATCCCTTCACCGGTAAAAGCGTTCTGCAGGACGGGAATGCAGTCGAAGCAATCGAGGTTCTTTACCCTGATAAAATGATAGATTTTTTCATGTTTTTCTGCCTGTCCGAAACTGGCTTCAAAATTATCAGGGAAAGATTTTTTTATTTTTTTTGCGGCCCTTAAAATGTCTTCGCCAGCGTATTTTGTCCGGGTAACAAGGTAAATAATACCCGGCAGGGGGTTCTCCGGGAGGTTGCTTCCATGGTATCCGGGAAAGGGATGTGAACTTTCAAGGACCAGGGTGTTGGGCATCACCTTGTGCTTTATGTTGATCAGGTCTTCTTCCTTAACAATCGCTCCTGTTGCCTCTATAATATTCTCTGGCGCCATATCATCTCTTTTTTACACAAAATTAGGGAAATACCCGGGATTTTTCAAGTGGGACTGAAGGGCCTATTCTGAAAATTTTTTAATTATGATATCCTTAAGAAGGTCTGCGCGGACCGGCTTGGCGATAAAGTCATTCATCCCCACCTCCATTGCCTTTGTTTTGTCCATTTCTCCCACATTGGCTGTCATTGCCACAATCGGCATTCTGTAACCAAGGCTTCTGATTTCATATGCTGCATCAAGGCCGTTTTTTTCGGGCATACGGATATCCATGAAGACAATATCATAATCTTTCTCAGTGACTTTTTTCAGGGCCTCTTTCCCGTTTGAGGCAATGTCAATTTCAAAACCGATGCTCTTGAAAAGGGATTTAGCCACTATCTGGTTCACATGGTTGTCCTCTGCAACCAGTATTTTCAGGCCGGACCTGACTTTTTTCAAATTGGTTTCTTTGGTGACGGGCATTGCTGCATGCGGGAAGTTGTTCTGGATTATATCAAATATCTCCGATCCCTCATATGGTTCGATTATATAATGATCTGCACCGAATCGCCTGCTCTTTATGAAATTGCCGGGTTTGTTGGCAGAACTGATAAAAATGATCAGAAAATTTTTATCGAGATGTTTTTCATGAAGTTTCCGTATAATTGAAAACCCGTTGCTTTTTTCAGAATCTATTATGACAATGATCGAGTAACTCGAATCAGGATCTGTCATCCTGCTTTTGATAAGATCAATCGTGGAGTTATTGAAATTCGTTGTTTCACATGAAATACCCAGTTTAACAAGCATCTTCCTGATTTCAGGCTTGTTTTCTCCCGGTTCGGCCAGGATCAGTGCACGAATATCCTTATAGCTCCTTATATGGTCAAATTTCAGGTTTTTCCCGGACACCTCATTGGAAAAGACCTGCACATGAAAAACCACTCTTGTCCCGGGTCCGCCAGTCTGCGGGTTTTCTCTAACAGGACTTTCAATACGCATATCCCCTTTCATGAGGTTGATCAGCTGCCTTGTCTTCATAAGCCCGAAACTCCCTTCCGACAATGTTGTCTGATCAACCCGTTGCTGGTTGAGGCTTTCAAGCAATCCGGGAGAAATGCCCGTGCCTGTATCTTCAATAATAAACTCCAGCAGGATATTCCCTGCAATTTGCTTTTTGTTTCCCACTGTCACTTTTATCTCCCCCTCAATAGTGTATTTCAGTGAATTACTTAAAAGGTTTGTAAGGATCTGCCTGATATGAAAGGGATCGCCAATAAGGATTTTCGGGATATCGTCAGGCAGTATGGTTTTTATTTCAATATTTTTATCAAGGGCTCTGTTAAGGAACGGCCCGACTGCATTATCAATTTCTTCACGCAGCACAAATGGCACTTCTTCCACCAGGGTACTGCCGGATTCAAAACCGGAGAAGTCCATTATATCGTTTATAACAAATAATATATCATCACAACAGCGTTTAATAAGATCAATCTTCTCCTTTTCCGATGGCCCGGGATCAATTTCCGATTCCAGGGAACCTGTCATATTAATTATGCCGTTGAGCGGATTTCTTATATCATGGCTGATCCTTTTCAGGAACTCTGTTTTAGCTGCTCCAAAAATAAATTCTTTCTTTCTTGCGTGCTCGATCGGACTTATGTCAATAAAGGCTTCCACAAGGACTTCTTCTCCGAGAAAACTGGCCAGTATCTCCTTTTTGTATAAGATGACCTCTTTTTCATCCGGGCCATAATATACAAATTCGCTGGTGTTCTCCTTTTGCCTTGTGATGTTGTTATCAGGATAATCCCTTAAGAGGAAGAACATACTGGAGAAATCTTTTCCTATGACACTTTTCGCATCATCTATCTTCAAAATATCAAGGGCGGTGCTGTTGATCATTTTAACAGTCCCGTCAGGCCCTTTGATTATTATACCGGTGGGAAGAGATTCAAATATATCCTTTATTGCCTGTTCAGACTCCCTGGATTTTTGTTTCTCCCTCCTTTCATTTCTGATAAAATAAAGGAACAATAGGATAATCAGCACGAGTACAATGAAAGTGGCAGCAGAAATGGTAATTATGCTGGTCAGGATCGAAGATACAACGATGCCGGTGTCCAGTGAGAAGACAACCAGCATATCCTGGTTCATAAC
>SLOS01000204.1 GCA_007132365.1 Bacteroidales bacterium
AAAGATAGAAATGGTTATAATCAGAACAATATGGCTCAAAAACCATCCAAGTGCCTCAAATATTTGCTGCATATCAGATACGTTTATCCAGTACGTGTTTTATAATGATCATATAATTCTTGTAGTCCGATGTCATCAACTTCTCAAGAGCTTTCTCACCATTTTCACCCATATCACGAAGTGCTTTTGCTGCTTCAATCTGTAACTGCACGTCCTCCTCTTTGTCTATCACTATAACAAGGAAATTAAGAGTAGATTCATCGGATATTTTGCCAAGGGATTTAACTATTTCCAGTTGATTCTCATAAACTTCATATTTGTAGTGGTGCTTAAGAAATGGCACTGATTTTTTTATCCTGAGCTCCCCAAGAACAAATATTGATGTTTTTCTTATTTCTTGATTTTCAGAGTATAACAGGCTAACGATTTTTTTCCAGGCCTGCTTTTGCTTAAATACCCTGATCATTCGTAATGAAAAAAGGACAACAGTCCTGTTATCGGATACAAGCCATCTTTCAAAATCAGGAACTTCGAGGTCATGGGCAACTATCATTTCATGAACATTTATCTGCTCCCATTTTGTAAATGGCCTCTGCAGATGATCCAGGAAAGAAAACCTGTCGTTATCGTTCAGTCGAACCAGGGCAAGCTGAGCTTCTACCCTGAGCAGGCTGTTATTACTGTGCAGGCATCTGATAATCTCTTCATTTGAATCTTTAATGTTCATAAAAGCAAGTTCCCGGAATCCCATTATTTTCACATGCCATTTTCTGCTAAACGCCTTAATCTTTGAATCATCTGACAGGTTCATCTTATGGTAAAGGTCGCGCATTTTTTCAGCTGCATCCCCCGAGAGGTTTACAATCAGGCTTTTCATTTCCTCCAGTAAGATATGCCTTTTGAACCTGTTCGCAGCTATTTTGTCTATTTTCGCAGGGACCTCGGTAATTTCCTCTTCATCAAACAGGTAATCCATAAGCAGGGTCTGGTATTTCTCTTTGAGTTCCTGCCTGGTACCGGCCTCCTTTTCCATCTTATTGCGGTGAAACAAAATAACAACAAGCAAAATGATCATAGATATGATTGAATAGATTGTAACAAGCACCAGTATCTGGATAAGTGCAGATGACTTCTCAAAATCTATCCCCGGGAAAAAAATATTTATTCTGTCACGTCCCAGCTTTGAATTAATTTCATTTATCCGCTTTCGCGGAATCGTTTCAAGCGGCTTCAGTTCAGCAGCCCTTTCAAAGGATCTTATTGCATTATCATATTGCTTGTATTCCGCAGCCCATTCAGCCTTAAGTATCATACGCCAGTAACTTTCCGCGGGGCTGATTGTTTGGTACAGCACTGAAAGGGAATCGGCTTTTGAAAAAGGATCAAAATTTTTTGAAGCAAGCCTTTCTTTAAAAAGGTCAGCGTTATTATAATTCCTGAAACTGTCCGGAACAACAAAGAATTGAAGGGTAGGGTTATTATCATAAGACTGAGATGTATTGGAATAGGAGAGCCGGGATACAAACAGAAATACGAAATTCATCGCAAACCATAGATATAACAACCTGTAATTACTGGTTTTTATATTCTGGAGTATTCCTGTTTTACTGTTCAGTATCATAATGTTTTATTCCTTGCATAACAGAACTGAATTTTCATAGATAATATCTTAAACCCAGGCTGAATGACCACCGGTTTCTGAATTCGCTGACTCTGTATTCTTCATATTTATATCGCAGACTGCTTCTGAGAAGGAAGGCTGAACCAATGCTTTTGCTCAGTTCAACTCCTAAACTGGTAGTATTAAGATATAGTCTTTCTGCAAGATCCGAAAAAGTTTCGTCTGGCGAGAAGCCAAATCCAAGAACAATGCCTGCATAATCATCAGCAGAACTGAAGTATTTCCTTGCGTTAAGATACCATGAACCGGACCATCCGTTATCGCCGGGAAAGATATATGGTCTGAGGGAAAACCACATATTACCGTAATATTTGCCAACAGAACCGGTATAGAAGAAATATGTCCTGTCCCAGTACATAAAGCGTAATCCAAGTGATGCTTCGAAACCAAGCGGGAGGTTCCTGAAGTACTCGAATGCTCCCCTGTGGCCGGGGAATACCTGTAAGAGTGAACGTTTTCGGGAATAGGCATAATTGAGCAAAAGATAACTATCCGGCGATAACCTGGGGTAAGATTCAATTTCATATTGCAATGAAGGGTACCGGGTCATCCCGGTACCATCAAAATAGGTGTTGGCGAAGTTTAGTTTCACTGTTACAGGGCCACTTGAAGTAAAATGCGAATATCCAGCTGTACCCATGTGGAAATTCCTTGAATAGGGTTGATTAAAATATTCTCCGTAGTATCCCGACAGCAGGTAACTATTTTCACGATAATAGTAGAATCCGGGAGCATCCAGTGCTTTAAGCAATTCAAGCGCTCTTTCGCTGTCCGGATCAATTTCAAGAAGATGTGCAAGGGTTTCCCTTGTTTCATTTTCCATATCCAGATACAGGAAAGCCCTGGCTTTTTGATACAGAAATCCCTTGTCACCCGGATGGAAGGAAAGGGCAATTTCAGCGTTTTCAACAGCCGTATTGTAGTTTCCATCCCAGGTTTCAATATCAATAAGCGCCGACAATGCGTCATAATAACCCGGACTCTTATCAATGACAATATTTATAAAAACGCGTGCCGAGTCATAATTTTCCTCCCAGGCAAATAATCTGGCAATAAG
>SLOS01000435.1 GCA_007132365.1 Bacteroidales bacterium
CACGCATATGCCTGTAATGTGTTCCGGCAACAACCATCAAACCAGCCGATTCGGCCATCTTGCCCGAAGCCATGACTGATCGTACTCCAACAGGATCTACACCAACAGGTTTTTCAATAAATGCATGCTTTCGTGCCTGAACAGCATATTCAAAACTTACGGGCCTGAAAAATGGTGGCTCACATAATAGAACAATATCCACATCGGAATCAATTACTTTTTTATAGGAACCAAAACCTGTAAAACAATTCTGTTCAGAAACCTCCACCCCCTGCCTCTCCTTAAGCGTGGCCCTGCAACTTTCCAATCTGTGGGGATAAAGATCACCCAGGGCTGTTATCTCAAGATTTGGGCCCGCATTAAGAAAATTCATTGCTGCACCGGTACCCCTTCCACCGCAACCTACAAGGCCGGCCTTTAGAATATTGCCATCCGGTGCCTGGTCACGCAATACAGGAGCAACATATGTAGGTTTTCTGCTACAGGAAGAAACTACTGCACCAACCCCCAGGGCCCCCATTGTGCTTATTGCAGCTGCATCACCAATAAATTTACGCCGGCTTAACGCTTTTGATTTTTGATTCATAATTGACAAGGTTTAGGTGGTTGTTATAAAGCTCTCCAAACAAATGAACATGAATTTTGCATCTGAATAAAATTGTAAAATGCACTGACAACAGCATACAAAATCGACCTTCAGGTCAATTTTTTTCATCTTAAATTACACTCCGACAAGATGAAAAAATTTTATGAGAAAGCAAAGCGGTTTCAACTGTAAGTCAATTATACATTTTTAAACCTTCCGCTAACTGAAGCCGAAATTTGCGACCGGCCTATAAGGTAAATCTCAAATATAAGCTGTCATCAGTGCATTATTTTCCGGATTGGCGCTACTCGACAAGCTCAAACTTAAAAGCATCGGCAATTACATATTTGTCTCTTTCTCCATGAATTGTTATTGCCGTCACATACCTCTGACTAAAACTTCTGGTGCCCAGAAATACCCACGATCCACCGTTTTATTGCTGGTTTATGGTAATATCCTCATCCCCACCGGCATGACTTATTGTCAAATGCACTTCTGATTCGTATCCCGGTGAAGAGGGATTCCAGGTATAAATGTTGTACCTGCCGCTTTTAAAAAAGTACGGGGAAAAATAAAACTCTCCGGACTGACCCCGGGGGCTCACCCTGAAATTCATCTCATACCTGCCAGTATGAACCGTTTCTTCTTCGTACCAGTTGCCGGTAAAGGATGTGAATCCTTTCATGTTATTATCGATCACGATCTCATTTTCATTTCCCCATTTTCCATAAGGATTATCCTTCAGCGAAAGTACCTGGCCCCGTGTTTTAAGTTTTTCCTGCAAAGCATAGATATCCAGTTTTTGCACCGGCCTGTTATTTTGTGCTGCAATGGCAGCAGCAACTCCTGCAGATTCCCCCATTATCATGTATTGCGGCTCCATCCTAAGGGATGCAATGGCAAGGTGACTGCCCGACACACATACGGATACCAGCAGGTTTTCGCATTCTTCATACCTTGGAACAATTGACCGGTAAGGTATTTCATACTGGGCAACCGGAATAGACAGGTATCCTTCGTTGTATACCTCATTTTTCATGTCAGGAAAACGGCTGATCTCGATATAGGTCCGTTGCATCTCCCTCACATCAATATTGTATGATCCCATTCCAATGCCATCGTATTTCAAGGTATCATTCATCAGGTCATGCTGGGTCATATAATATTCACCCCTCATCCGTTGTAACACCTGCCCGAGACATTAGGTCTCCCTCGTAGCCTGCATCAATGTAAACAGAGGCCTCTGCATATGTTCCATCGGTAAATATTACTCTTTCAATGATATTGCCATTTTTTATGACTTCCTGCACCCGTTTTCCGAACCACAGGTCCACCCCATGTTCGTGAAGCCAGTCAAGCATGATCTTCTCCCCGACATGCGGTTCCGGGCCTCTCCAGTAAAAAACATGGGTATTGTAATGTTCGGCGACTTTCCTGTAAAATTCCAGTGTAAGTCCACCAATCACAGTCCGGTCACCATAATCACTGTGCGAAAGGCCTCCTGTAACCATTCCCCCAACATATCTGCCAGGCTCAACCAGCAATACCCTGCTGCCTTCCTCCGAGGCTGCAACTGCAGCCATTACGCCACTTGCCGTGGCTCCGTATACAAGAACATCGTAAGGGCCGGTATTTGCCTGCAAGGAAACAATGCAGGTTGCATAAATGAGTACTAAAAATTTTACCAGCATCATAATTTAAAATTAATTGTGCGGAGTATTTGCATATTCATTTTGATTATTCTGAGCAGCGTTCCAAAGTTTCATTGAAATATTTATCACAAAATCATTTGAGACCACGATTTCAGTAATTAAAGATAGTACTTTAGCTGAAAAGATTGTCAGGTAGCATGTTTAATGCCTCTGTAGATGCAATTGACGCTGCTGCAGGCATGGCATATATACTTATTAAACTTTACCACTTTGCCTATTCCTATTACCCCGCTGACTGACTTTATGGGATTCATAAGTGAACTATCCGATAATCGCACACCGCAAAAGCCTTCGGGGAAAAAGCTGAATAACTTGTGCTGTTCATCCACATTCCAGTGGCAGTAACCCGGACTGTAACGGTTGGTAATTTTGAGGCCTTTTGACTCCATTTCATTCCGCAGACCCTCATGCAGAATATCCATTGCTCCTTCC
>SLOS01000437.1 GCA_007132365.1 Bacteroidales bacterium
AACACTGAGTTTATTCTTGCAGAGCTTGAAGAGGTTCCACTTGACAGTGACCTGGCCGACCTGATCATTTCAAACTGTGTGATCAACCATGTTAACCGGAAAGACCGGGTCTGGGCGGAGATTTTCCGCCTTTTGAAGAAGGGCGGACGTTTTGTGGTAAGTGACATCTACTCTGTTGAGCCCGTTCCGGTGGAATACAGTTCCGATCCTGCCGCTGTTGCTGAATGCTGGGCAGGGGCCGTTACCAGGGATGAATATCTTGAAACTGTAAACAGGGCCGGTTTCAGGAAAGTTGAAATACTTGAGGAGAGCAGGCCATATGAAAAAGGGAAAATACGGGTTTGCAGTTTTACCCTGGCGGGAATCAGGGACTAACCATTGCTGATACCGGCGGGAATAGATCATAACATAAGAGTTTTTCCTTATAATTGTTGAAATGATCTCTTTGCAGGCAAAATTTGAGATAGCAAAACCTAAAATTGACATTATGAAAAGAATAGGATTATTAATGCTGTTTTTGTCTCTCCTTGTCGTTGCCTCCTGCGATAAGGACGAAGAAGATGAGGTATCTGACAGATTCGAACTGCTCACAGGCGTGGAATGGGAATCTGAGAGCCTGTTCATAAACGGGGCTGATGCCAGCGGTCCCGGCGATTTACTTGAAAATTTCAAGGGAACGGCAAAATTCAATAAAGATGGTACGGGTACTTTTGGCGCTTACACCGGTACATGGAGGTTCCTGCAGGATAACACAATACTGGAAATAAAAACTGTGATTCCATTTGGAGAAATACAATTACCGATAACCCTGGAAACTGATATAATTGAGCTGACAGCCAGCAGATTGAAAATTGAGACAGATTTTCCGGATTTTGACAACCCCGGAGAGACACTTAAGATAGAGATGACATTCAGGGCAAAATGACATTCAGGGCAAAATGACTTACCGACTCACCGCAATACTGCTTTTTCTTGCAGCTTTTGCGGTTAAAGCTGCTGACCAGCCCGGTATCCTGAAGGGGAGGATCTATGATAGTCAGACCCTGGAACCTCTTCCCCGGGCAAGTATACTTTATGGCCGTGGCCTTGGCACCGTAAGCGGGATTGACGGCGCATACCTGCTGCACATAGAACCGGGAAATACGAGTATTACATTCAGGTATGTGGGTTACAGGTCTGCCACCCGCTCAGTTTTCCTTGCAGCCGGCGATACCGTTGCACTGGATGTGGGACTTGAACAGGAAATAGCAGAGATAGACCAGGTAGTGGTTAGTGCCGGGAAGGCCGAGCAAAGGGTCTCGGAACTTACGGTTTCGGTCAATATTATCATGCCTGAATTAATCTCTTCCTCCCATATTACTGATGCAACCGAACTGATCAGCAGAACACCCGGAATAGAGGTGATGGACGGACAGGCATCCATCAGGGGGGGGAGCGGCTTCAGCTATGGTGCGGGGAGCAGGGTCCTTGCCCTTATTGACGGATTACCGGTTTTGTCGGCCGACGCCGGTAGTGTAAAATGGCAATTCCTGCCGCTGGAAAATATTGAACAGATAGAGGTCATAAAGGGTGCGTCTTCAGTTCTGTATGGCTCATCGGCACTTAACGGGGTGATAAATTTCCGTACTGCCCGGGCAGGCAGTGAACCCGTCACCCGTTTTTACCTGGAATCCGGGGTTTTCGACAGGCCCGGGAACAGGGACTGGGTCTGGTGGGATTCACCGCGGACATATTACAGCACATCCCTTTCACATATGCAAAGATCGGGAAATACCGGTTTGGGATTAGCCATGCACCTGCTTAACGATAACGGCTACAGGAGACTGAATGATGAAAGCCTTGGAAGGGTGAACATGGTTTTGAGACATGATGATAAAAATTTTGAAGGCCTTCACTACGGGGTGAACATAAATGCCGGTATGACAAAAAAGAGGGACTTCATCCTCTGGGAAAATTCGTGGACAGGTGCTCTCAAACAGGATGAGTCGACTGCAAACCGGCTTAACGGTAACCAGGTCACTATTGATCCCTACGTAACACTGGAAACAGATGGCCGGTCGGTACATAATCTGCGTGCCCGCCTTCAGTCCACTGAAAACAGGTTTCCCGAAGCCGGGCATAATGACAGCAGGGCGCTCTCCTTATTTGCAGAGTACCAGCTGAGGTACGGCTTATCACCTGAGATAGAGATCAATTTCGGTGTAATGGAAAACTACAGCCGAATATCATCCCAATTCTATGGCGATCATGAGGCGTTGAACCTGGCCGCCTATACACAGGCGGATATCTCTCTTTCTGAACGACTCAAATTTGTTGCAGGTGTGAGGTTGGAGTATAACTCCCTTGACGGTGTGAGGGACAGGCTTGTCCCCCTGTTCAGGGCAGGAGCCAATTACAGGGTGATGGACTATACTTTCCTGAGGGCTTCATTCGGGCAGGGATACAGGTATCCTTCAATTGCCGAGAAACATGCTGCCACAACAATAGGGTCTGTCAGGATAGTCCCCAATCCGGAAGTAGAGCCCGAGACAGGCTGGAGCTCGGAAGTGGGAATCAAGCAGGGAATAATGACCGGCAGTCTGAACGGACAGGTTGATCTGGCTCTTTTTTATTCAGAGAACACCGGTATGATAGAGTATCTTTTCGGTATTTATCCCGATCCCGCTGAAGGGTCATACAGTTTCGGCTTTATGGCAACCAATGTTGAGCAATCAAGAGTATATGG
>SLOS01000350.1 GCA_007132365.1 Bacteroidales bacterium
TGATTCCCTGTTGTGAGATTCAGCATATGTCCTCAATAAAGGTTCTGTCCCTGATGACCTTATCATGAGCCATTCATCATCATTGAAGAAAAACTTGAACCCGTCCAAATTCTCCACCCGCTCAACAACCCTGTTCCCGAAGTTGCGGAATGAACCTTTTCTGCACTGTTCAATTATCGCTGTTTTCCTGTGTTTATCAATTTGCAGATCGGATCTTTCACATGCGAATGAGCCTGTTATGGAATAAACCTCCTCAATAAGTTCATGGAGGCTATTCCCTGTTTCGACCATAAACTGCCATATCAGAAGCCCCATCCATATACCGTCCCTGTCAGGCATATGAGACAGAACCGCTATTCCGCCTGACTCTTCTCCTCCCAGAAGGACTTTCTCTTTTAGCATAACATTGCATATCTCCTTAAATCCGATTTTGACCCTTTTAACATCCAGTCCGTAATGCCTGCACAATTTCTCAATCCTGACAGTTGATGAGAATCCGGTCACTATCTTGCCGGCAAATCCTTTATATTTATGAAGGTAATGAATAAGCAGAAGCATTATGTGATGTGAATCGATATAATTGCCATATCCGTCGTACATTGCAATCCGGTCTGCATCCCCATCCACCGCCAGTCCGCAATCAATCTTTCCGTTCCTTTTTATGAAAGCTGCAAATTTCTTTAAATTCCTGGCTAACGGTTCCGGAGAAATACCTCCTAAAGAATAATCCTGCTGGCAATTTATGAGATGCATCCCGGGCAATAACTGTTTGAAAACTTTCTGGCCCGAACCATACATTGCGTCAAAGGCAAAGGTGAACCGTGATTTTTGGATGGATTCCAGGTTAAAATTATCCCTCACATGATTAATGTAAATCTCCTCAAGATTTATATATTCTATTATTCCTTTATCAATATACTCTTCGAAATGAAGTGAGTCAAGATGGATCTCATTCATTTCGGGGATCATATTCTCAATATCTTTCAGATCCTGATCCAGCAGTGGTCCCCCGTAATGACCTTTGACCTTGAACCCGTTATATTCATATGAGTTGTGACTTGCAGTTATCACAACACCCATCGAAGCTTTTTTACGGATCACACCATACGAAACCATCGGGGTGGAGACAAAACGGTCGGAAAGATAAACTCTGACTCCGGTCAGTGCAAATATCTTTGCTGTCGTTTCGGCAAACATTTTTCCGCCAAACCTGGTATCATACCCTATTACAACTGATGCCTCCCAATCTTTTTCGCGGTTTACCAGCCACCGGGCTGAAGCCCTTGAAATCCTTGCCACGTTTCCCACGGTAAAACCATCAGCAATTATGGCTCTCCATCCGTCAGTTCCAAATTTTATATTATCCATACATTAAGTATTCAATAAATGATATTACGGTTTTTTTATAATTAAAGATAAAAAGTTTATTGAAATACTCGTCTCTGATTTAACGCATTCTGGTATAATCTTGCATTCCGGTTATGTTCAGAGAGGGTCCGGGCAAACCTGTGATAACCGGAGAAATCCTCTTTTGCGCAGAAATACAGATAGTTATGTTCCCCGGCATTCAGCACTGCATCGATTGACTGCACAGAGGGTATCACTATGGGACCAGGCGGCAATCCTGCATACTTATAAGTATTATAAGGAGAGTCTGTCTCCAGATGCACTCTCAGGATACGGTTTACCGTAAAATCTCCTATTGCATATTTTATGGTCGGATCAGCCTGCAGACGCATTCCCCTGTTGAGACGGTTCAGATACACTCCGGCAATTACGGGCATCTCTTCACTTTTAACAGTTTCCTCACCTACAATGGATGCAAGTGTGCTTACCTGCAAACGTGTCAGTCCATGTGAATCTCTCTTTGAATCCCTGTCCTCATTCCAGAACCTTTCATACTCAATTTTCATACGTCTGTAAAACTGCTCCGCAGATGTGTTCCAGAAAAATTCATAGGTATTTGGAATGAATAATGCCGGAATGCCGTCTTTGTCAAAACCCAGGGATCCCAAAAATTCAATGTTGCCGGCCATGTCAACAATATCAGCCGAATCAGCCTCTATCTGACGTGCAACAACTGAAGCAATATCTTCAATTCTCCGCTGGTTAATAAAAACCAGGTTGACAGGTAGCTGGTTTCCTGCACGCAGCATGTTAACCAGTTCATTGTTGTTCATTCCGTCCATGATCCTGTAGCGACCCGGATTTATATTATTGGGATAATTTTTCCTGATTGCAAGCCATTCCAGGGTGGATATGTTATTTATAAATTCCTTTTCTTCCAGTATATCCAGCACATCATTAAACCCTGAACCGGTAGGGATGTACAAATCAGCCGATCTTTCATGTCCTGTTGTCACATTTGGCCGGAATGCGGTGTTCCAAAGGAGATAACCCAAAACCGATGCTGACAACAGCACAAAAACAGTTGCATAAATAACGATCTTCAGCAAAAACCCGGATCTTATATCTTTTCCGATCAATCCTCCCATGCTATGATTTTTCAAGAACTCAAAATTAATACAAATAAAAAGATTTGGAATATTAAGTCCAAATCAGGAATCAATGACTTGTAATTGTGCTATTTAGTTATTTCACACAATTTATTTCGTTGTCACTGAATAATAACGTAATCAGGCGAAAAAAGTTATCAGAAAAAAATTATCCCATACCGGTGGGCCAATGAAGTAAGGGTATAGGAAAGTATCAGTGCAAA
>SLOS01000067.1 GCA_007132365.1 Bacteroidales bacterium
CTTTTTTCATAATACAATATCATATTATTATGACGGATAACCATTAAAAAGGTTGGAAGTTATGAATAACTATTTTCATACTGGTATTTTAAAATGTTATTTATTTAGCCTGATTAATTCATAAACTCAAAAATATCCTTGATCCTTTGAACTTTGGAGACAAAATATTTTTCACCACAAAGACACCAATGCGCTGAAATTAATCTTGATGTGAATATTTATGAATTAATGAGGTTAGAGCTCGTTTGAAAATACAAATAAAAAAAACAACCTGACAAATCAGCAAGTTATCTTATCACTGAATGTTAAGCCAACAATAAAAAAACAACAAAATTTTTAATGATAACCTAATCTCCTGTTAATGAACCTAAAACAAATATGCGCCTCCTTTGGAAACAAAACCGATGCTCAAAAGAACCATTATAAAACGATCGTAATCTCAGACCTGATAGAAGAAACATCAGGTTCAGTAACAGCTTTCAGAGGACTACCCCCAGGCAAAATCCATAACGATCAACAGGTTGAATGTTTTTCTGCAATTGACCGGAATGTAGTCCACTACAGTCTCCTCGCTGGTCTTGCAGAATTGTCAGAATACGGTATTCGTTTCAGTTCAATATCCGATATTATAGACTATCATGGCATTTCCGCGCCTGACATAAAGCCTCCCGTTATTTATTACAGGATGGGCAAAATGTTGTTCGGTGCCAATGGTGACAGATGTCTGGCTGACAATATCAAATTTTCCCTTGTCGGGCCTTACCAGGGCCAGTTCTCCTCTTTCAGTATATATATAAAGCATACCATCGGCGTAAATCACTGCTCCCCAGGCTAGCTCACCCGAATTCCATAACGTTTCACCACTTCCCCAGTCAATGCAGAACCATCCCCTGTTTCTGTATCCCGAACCGTAGATATATCCATCCAGTATTATAACCCCTCCCTGCAACGGGTCCATCTCGTTTCTCCACTCTTCCGCAACCCTGCTTCCATCCTCACTGAGTTTAAGCTTTACGCTCCCCGCCTCTACACTGAATGCAAATATGCTGCCGTCCAAATGCAACGGGTTATTTGCATGTATCTTATTGCGGTTTGTATGCGGATGCGACCATAAATACTGGCCGTTATTTGCATCGACTCCGACAATACTATTTTCCATCATAGTGACGAGTATTTCCCTTTCGGGGAATTTAACGAGTAGAGGAGAGCAATATGCTGACAGTTCTCCTTTGCCTGTTCCGCTGCTGGTCATTATGATATCTCCGTTAAAACGGTCGAGTGCCACTATATTATGTTCCTTCCCTCCGGGCGCAAAGAATATCCTTTTTCCGTCAATCAGCAGGTTCTCGGTAATTCCCCAGCGATTATTCTCCCCACCAAAATCATTGACCGCGTCTCTGGACCATATTTCCCGTCCAGTTTCTGCATCAAGGCAGAGCAGCCTGCCCATACCTGTCACTATATACAGGAGTCCGTCTTTTATAATTGGCATTGATCTTGTGCCCGGGTATGAATCATGAAATTCAGGACCATATTCAAACCTTTTCTCAATTGTGCCGTCTTCCGACAGGATGAATAAATACCCTGTCTGGTCAATCATTCCCGTAACATATATTTTGCCGCCGGCAAAGGCAGGTGAGGAGAAGCCCTGTCCAATTCCCTCTATAGTCCATGCTACCTCAGGCCCTTCCTGAGGCCATTGACTTAAAAGCCTTTGTTCAGGATATACACCATCCCGGCCCGGCCCGCGCCAATCAGATGTTTGCTGTGAATAAACAGAAGCGCTTAATGCGAGTACCATTGAAAACAGGGCGGTTTTAAATAAGGGTTTCATAAAATATTTAATCAAATTATTAGTCTCAGGACGGCTTATCAGTAAAATATTATAGTATGGATATTATGGTAATACAGTATTTTCTTATAGCCGGGATTCTGTAATAATATTATAATTTAATAAAATATCCTAATCCTGGATAACCACGACATTGACATATCACTGTCTGCCAAAGCAGGTGGTTTCAATATCCCCGCAACGGCTGAGCTAAATCTCAATAGTGATAACACAAGTCACATTACCGGCGCCGATGGCTATATTACTCTCAATGGTAAGTAGAGCATGAGAGTCCGACTGAATGTCAAATTCTCATCTGACCAATACAACCAAAATAGAAATTCAAACTTTCGTTTTAGCCTGTCTATTGAAGACATAACGAGTAATTATCCTGCACAGCTCAATAGGGCTGTTTTTATTCAACATATGATAAAGGAGTACCTCCAGACACTTGTCCTAAACCGGATATCGAAAGAGATAGTACCCGGTAATCTGACCTTTATCGGAGGAACAAGCCTGCGATTCTGTCATGGACTGGACAGATTAAGTGAGAATCTGGATTTTGATTTTAAATACATACAAAATGAATTAAAACTGAGAGGATTCAGTATCAGCTCACCTGAAGCTCTTAAAGAATTGATCCTTCAAAAGGAGGCGGAAACGGATATCAAAGAAAAAGAAAATGAAATCAGAATTATAACATTCTTTGACTATATAAGGAGACTGAATTTCGAAGAACTATCCAAAAAGTAAAAATGTATTTTTTCGTGGAAGACAACGCAGCCTGCCACCGGGCTTTCATTCAGGCCATAATCTCACCAGCCAATAACTTCTCGGGAAACACCTTCCACGGAAGTACAGTGCAGTTTCCCATAC
>SLOS01000051.1 GCA_007132365.1 Bacteroidales bacterium
AAAAAGGGGATGTCCTGGTAATAGTTGAATCGATGAAGATGGAAAACAGCATCCAGGCCCCGGCCGATGGAATTGTTGAAAGCATTGAAATAAAGGAGGGCGAGCTGATCGACGGCTCACTACCGCTGGTACTTTTTCAACAACATGATACAACGTAAAGTAAAAACCTTAAATAGATACTATTATGCATTTTGACCCAAATGAAGAACACAACATGATAAGGGAAACTGTAAGAAGCTTTGCAGAAAAAGAGATAAGACCCCTCGCCCGCGATCTTGATGAGCGGGAAACCTTTTCAGTTGAAATCACACAGAAAATGGGAGAACTGGGTCTGTTCGGCATGAACATTCCTGAAAAATACGGAGGTGCAGGCATGGACACCCTTAGTTATATAATTGCAGTTGAGGAGATTGCCCGTATTGACGGTTCACATGCAGCAACCCTGGCAGCACACAACTCTCTTGGTATTGGTCCGATCTACTACTACGGTACCGAAGAACAAAAAAAGAAGTATCTGCCACCTCTTTGCACAGGAGGGGCAATATGGGCATTTGGATTGACTGAGCCTGAAGCAGGCTCTGATTCCCGTGGAAGCAAAACAAAAGCCGGGCTCATAAACGGAGAATGGGTCATTAACGGATCAAAAATATTCATTACCAACGGCGCTTCTGAAATATCATCAGGAGTGACGGTTCAGGCAGTCACCGGAGAAAATGGGGGAAAGAAAGAGTTCAGTACGATAATTGTCGAAAAAGGCACTGATGGTTTTAAGTCAAGGGAAATGAAGGGTAAGATGATGTGGCGGGCATCTGACACATCGGAAATGTTCTTCGATAACTGCCGGGTCCCGGAAGGAAACCTCCTTGGCGGCAGGGGACAGGGATCCAGGATAATGTTGAGCACACTGGATAACGGACGTTTATCCATTGCTGCCATGGGCCTTGGCTGTGCACAGGGCGCCTATGAAATGGCGCTGAAATATGCAAAGGAGAGAAAGCAATTCGGAAAAGCTATAGCCGATTTTCAGGCCATAGCATTTAAGCTTGCCGATATGGCCATGAAGATAGAACTTGCCAGGAACCTCCTCTACAAAACTTGCTGGCTCAAGGACAACGAAAGGGAGTTTGGCAAGGAATCGGCCATGGCAAAACTCTATTGTTCTGAAATCGCCAGGGAAGTTGCTGATGAAGCAGTACAGATACATGGAGGTTACGGACTTATGAAAGCATTCGATGTTGAACGTTTTTACCGGGATCAGCGTTTGCTTCAGATTGGCGAGGGTACCTCTGAAATCCAGCGGCTTGTTATATCAAGATACCTGCTGAGAGACAGATAATATCCGGTCTGATTAAAAAACCCGGTCTCTTTTTCTGTCTTTTCCCAAAAATTGACGAAGTTTGCAGGTAATATTTTAAAGGATTTATCATAATAATAAACAAGGATTTTAACAGCACAATCATGCAGACATCTCTCCTTATACTCGTAATTAATCCGCGTCATGATTTCACAAAAATAGGTATCTACGAAAACACAAAACTGCTTTATCTCAAGCGCATAATACATTCCGCCGAAGAACTTGGCAAATATGAAAAACTCAGTGATCAGGTGCCATTCAGGACAAAGTGTGTTATTGATGAGTTGAAACAGAATGACATGCCGCTTGATCGTTTTGCTGCCATAGTGGGACGCGGCGGACTTATTAAACCGCTTAGTTCCGGTGTTTATGAGGTTAACGAGGAAATGCTCAACGATCTGTATAATTCTCACTACAGTGAAGATGTGGTGAACCTGGGAGGAATGCTCGCACACGAAGTCCGCAAAGAGATGCCCAATGCACGCGCCGTTATAGTTGACCCGGTTGTTGTGGATGAACTTGATGACATTGCCCGTGTTTCCGGCCATCCCAAATTTGAGCGAAAATCGGTCTTTCATGCCCTGATGCAAAAATGGATTGCCAGAAAATTTGGCAGGTCACAGATCAAACCATACGAAGAATTAAGGCTTATTGTTGTCCATCTGGGAAGCGGAATAACAATAGGCGCGCATCTCAACGGAAGGGTTATAGATGTCAACCAGGGTCATGACGGAGAAGGACCAATTGCCCCTTTAAGAAGCGGTACACTTCCCGCGGGAGATCTTGTAAGACTGTGCTTCAGCGGCAAGTACAAAAAAGAGGAGGTGTTGAAAATGCTGACGGGTGAAGGAGGGTTATTTGCCTGGTTCGGCACCATGAGCACCATAGAGCTTGAACAGATGGCCATGGGTGGAAATCAGCAGGCAAAACTGGTTTTTAGCGCAATGGCTTACCAGGTATCAAAACATGTCGGGGCCATGTATGCAGTTTTAGAAGGTCAGGTTGATGCAATACTTATTTCAGGGGGGATTGCGAACAGTAAATATTTCATTGACATGATCCTCAAAAGGGTGAGGGGTATGGCACCGGTTCATGTTTTTCCCGGCTCGGATGAGATTGAAGCTCTTGGAATGAACGGACTGATGGCTTTGAAGGGAGAAATTGACATTATGGAATATAAGTAGAGTCCGTCTATAAAGTCAGTACCTTTCCAGCCACCTGTAACGTCTTTCACTGTCGCCAAAGCGAAGGTTGACCATCAGTTCGTGTGAACCGAAATTCTGATGACTCATATTGTTCAGGGAATAGTCATAGGCATATCCCATATGAAACCTCTCAAATCTGAA
>SLOS01000310.1 GCA_007132365.1 Bacteroidales bacterium
CGATGACCATAGCCACAGATCCTCACTACGATTATGTTGATGTTTCACAGGCAAGTTCTACCTTGAGTATTGTAGCGTATCGTTTGGCACTGGCCGAGGCTGGAACACCTCGACCGCTGGTTGTATCCAAAATATACAGACGTCTTCCTGAACAGGGCGGGACAAATGCATTGTGGACCAGGTTTTTTGTTGGTGCTGCATCTGCCCGTTTTCACAGGCCGAGCCTAAATCATCCCGAATCTATAATTGCCTTTCAGGATGAGACTGTCGGAAACCTGGGAAGGTTTATTGCCCGGGTACCTTTCTGGCAAATGGATATCCGTCCGGAGGTTGTAAATTCTTCACCACAAGGGGTAAGTACTCATGTGCTGACTGATCTGGAAAACCATTATGCGATTCAGCTGACCGGGGAGGGTGAAGGTGAAAAACTGGGACTGCAGCTATCCCCGGGAAACTGGAATGTAACATGGATTGATCCGGCCACAGGGGAAGATATAGTTAATTATGAAATCACGTTATATACATCTGAATTGGAATTGGATATCCCATCAGAGCTTGATCACAGGGTTTTACATCTTGAGAGAATTGCTGATTAAAGAATGTAACAAACAGATCTGAAGAAAATTACAAATCAGTAATAATCATAAATCAGGAGTAATAAGAAATCAGGAACTGATAAACTAAAAAAGATTAACAAAATATTTAGTGGCCGATGATGGATTCGTTGGTAACGATCCTATGCGTTATAAGTGCCTAAAAAATTATCATATACGATGGTTTGATCCCCGTTCAGGTGTCTGGGTAAACGGTGGCATGATAAAAGGAGGTAGCCATACACTGGAAGCTCCTGCTCAGCAGGACTGGGTTTTGTTGATAAGAAAAAAAGCTTTATAGATTATAATATCAAAGGTTCTGGTAATAAATAACCGGGTAATCCCAATTAAGAAACTTTATTTTAAATTGCTAAGCTTAATTCTTATTTTTGTTGTTAATCCTTTTACTAATTAATATAAAATATTAAAATATGAAAATTATTCTAACAATATGTCTGGTCTTTGGCATAATGGCGACTACTGAGGCCAATATGCTTAATAATTATTTCAAGTCGTCCATAAAAATGGCCGAACAGGAGTCCACTCCATCCTCCAAAATCGTGATTTCAAGTGATTTTGAAGGTGCAAACGCCGGAGACTGGTCGGTTAATGAGAGTACTTACCCGATTGAGGTCCGGGTTGGGCCAGGTTCCAGTGAGCACATCTGGTATTTTCGCATTTCAGGAGTCAGGGACAAAACGGTCCGTTTTGTGACTGATCTTAATCGGTTCATGCGCGGCCACAAATTGCAGCTGGGTATTGCATACAGCTACGATAACAAACGTTGGCTCAACGTCAATAATCAGAATGACGGTACACAGGTGATTAGATTCACCGAAGACGTTGCCTTTATATCTTTACAACCTATAATAACCAATACGACTTTGGAACTGTGGTATAAGGATTTACCAAATCTGCGACATATTCAACGTCGCCATCTTGGCATCACCGACGGTCAGCCGGGACAAATGAGGTGGGATCGCGACCCCCCCCTTCCCCACGAACCGAAGGCCTACGATCATGGATTTCCGCTCTGGCTTTATACCATAACGGATGAATCTGAACCACCCGAGTCAAAGAAGAATATTTTGATTGTGGCCCGTGAATGCGGATGGGAAACGCAGTCAACCTATAGCACACTGGCTATCATGGAGTGGCTGCTATCGGAAGATCCTTTAGCAAGGAGGGCAAGGGAGATGGCCGTATGGTATTTCATTCCTATTGCAAACGTGGACTGCGTGTCTGCCGGTCTGGAGACATCTATGAAACTGTCGTGGTTTAACCCTGATGACCCTGATTTTATTTCGCCTTTTCAAGAGGTTGAATTCATCAAGGATTTCATAATCGAGGAATTCGATGGAGGTCGTGAATTGGATTTCGTCGTACGTTGGCATGCATTTTTTCGATTCGCCACCCATATTATGAAAAACCAGAGGTCTGATCGGGGTAATGCCATAGTTCAGGAAGAATTTGATGCGATAGGCGCTCATCTGACAATCAACAACTACGGCATCGATCGTCGTGATGGTATGTATCGTTTCGACCGCTGGTTAAGGGATGAGTTGAATTTGGATATCCCTCTTTTAACCCTGGAAGCAGGACAATACAATACCGAAAGGGACTTCGAAACCCGGACATGGATAACATTAGAGGACCACAGGCTTCATGGTGTTGCGTTCGGACGATATTTCACACGATTGTTGGATGTGGATTGACAGGATTAGTTTTCATTCTCCTGTTGAATGAGAGACGATTCTGATCAGATATTAATGCTTAGCACTATATCTGGTTATTTACGATATACCATTAATATTAACAAACATTACAAATTGTAAAAATGAAATCAATTCTATTAAGAAGAAAAGCCGTTAAATAAGTCGCAATAAACGGAGTTATTATCAAAAGCTTTATTATTGCACTCTTTTTTAATCTTTTGGTTCAGCCATCCAATTCTCAGGAAATAATCCAGAGTAATACTGCTACCGCCTTGCATCGCGGAGTATATGAGCTGACTTTTAACTCTTCTGCTACCGGAAAAGACCCCTATTATGAGGTGGAATTACATGTAACCTTTATAACTCCCGATGGTAGACAGGTTCAAG
>SLOS01000360.1 GCA_007132365.1 Bacteroidales bacterium
ATTTCATTGAGCGTGCGTTTGAATTGAACCTGCCCAATTCAGTCTTTGTCGACAATACCGGCAGTAAAGAGGTTCCGGAGCTTTATTCACAGCTTTTTGAAAAAAGTTTTTCGGTGGTTACGTGCAACAAGATCGGTAATACAGGCCGGTTCAGCACCTATTCAAAATACAGGGAAGTGTCGGGGAAATTCGGGGTTGATTACCTTTATGAAACTACCGTGGGGGCCGGACTGCCTATAATTAAAACTTTGCAGGAGCTTCTGATCTGCGGTGATGAAATACTGAAGGTGGAAGCGATATTATCAGGCACCATCTCATTTGTATTCAATGAATACAAGGGGGACAGGACCTTTGCCGAGGTTGTCAGGATGGCACAGGAAAAAGGGTTTACCGAACCTGATCCACGTGATGATCTGAGCGGGCTTGATTTTGCCAGAAAGATGCTGATCCTGGCCCGGGAGACGGGACTGGGGACTGAGTTTGAAGACCTGGATCTTGCGCCCATATTACCTGATAACTGCCTTAATGCCAATTCAGTGGAGGATTTCTACAAAGAACTAGAGGCTTCGGAGGAGTATTTCAGCTCCCTGAAAAACAAAGCTGCAACTGAAAATAAGGTGATGCATTATGTCGGGATATTATCCGGTGGCAAAGTAAAAACAGAGCTGCTGATGCTGGATTCAAAACATCCTTTTTATAATCTTTCGGGCAGCGATAATATCATATCCTTTACCACCAACCGTTACCTCAATAATCCCATGGTGATAAAGGGTCCTGGTGCAGGTGCTGAGGTGACTGCTGCAGGGGTGCTGGCTGACCTGGTCAGGGTGGGGGCAGATTGATCCCTTAGAGTTTTAGCTGCAACAATAATACTAATGATTATGGAATCAGTCAGAGTTTTCGCACCGGCTTCAGTTGCCAATGTCAGCTGCGGCTACGATGTGCTCGGCTTTGCCGTAGACCGTCCCGGTGATGAGGTTTTATTGAGCCTGAACTCTTCAGGCGGGGTCAGCCTCGACCTGATTGAGGGAGATGATGGCAGGCTCCCGAGGGAACCGGAGAAAAATACCGTAAGTGCAGTAGTTATGAATTACCTGAAACATATTGGTAAAAAGCAGGGGATAGGGATTAAGCTTTACAAGAAAATGCCTTTCGGCAGCGGGCTGGGATCAAGTGCTGCCAGTGCTGTCGGGGGACTAGTGGGGGTGAATGAACTGATGGGTAATCCTCTTTCAAGGATACAGCTGCTGCCGTTTGCAATGGAGGGGGAGCGCCTTGCATGCGGGAATGCTCACGCTGATAATGTTGCACCTTCACTTCTAGGCGGTATGGTGCTCATACGTTCCTATGACCCTCTTGATGTTATCACTCTTCCTGTTCCCCGGTCGCTTAGCTGCGGCCTGGTCTATCCCCATGTTGAGGTACCTACCATGGCTGCCCGCCAGATAATAAGGACAAACGTACCTATGACTGCCGCTATCAGGCAGTGGGGCAATGTCGGGGGACTGGTTGCGGGGCTGTTTATGAATGACACCGGCCTGATCGGAAGGAGTATGGAGGATTTCGTTGTAGAGCCCGTCAGGAAAATGCTGATACCCCATTTTGATGAAATGCGCAGCCTTGCGCTGAAAAACGGTGCACTCGGTTTCGGGATTTCCGGTTCCGGCCCCACGGTATTTGCCCTCTGCAGGGGTAAGGAAACAGCAGGTAAAGTGACAGCAATCCTGGAGAATAAACTGAAAGAACATGGCCTGGGATCAACATGTTTTGTCTCTGATATAAACACTGAAGGGGCTACATTAATCTGAACCCGGATAATTGAAGATTCCAGGCACAACAATAAAGGAATGTTGTTTTTAATTATATTTAATAATAACTATGTTATACTACAGCACAAACCGTCAATCTCCCGCTGTTTCGCTCAGGGAAGCGGTTATGCGGGGACTCGCAGAGGATGGTGGACTCTATATGCCTGAATCGGTTCCAGTGTTGCCACCTTCATTTTTTAAATCCATCGATAAACTCACCCACGATGAAATAGCACTTGAGGTTGCAAGGGCTTTTCTCGGGGATGATGTTCCTGAAGGTGTTCTTGCAGGGATAATTAACGAATCCCTTGATTTTATGATACCCCTGAAGCGCTTTGGTGCAAATGTTTACTGCCTGGAGCTGTTTCACGGTCCCACAATGGCCTTTAAAGATGTGGGCGCCAGATTTATGTCGAGGCTTATGTCATATCTGTACAGAAATGAGAACAGGGCGCTTAACGTGCTGGTTGCAACCTCAGGAGATACAGGATCGGCAGTTGCAGCCGGGTTTCATGGTGTGGAGGGCATCAATGTTTTTGTGCTCTTTCCCGGAGGCAAGGTAAGTCCCCTTCAGCAGAAACAGATTACCACCTGGGGCGGAAATATTTATGCCCTGGAGGTGGATGGCAGTTTTGACGACTGCCAGAAACTTACCAAACAGATGCTTGGGGACAGACAGCTCAGCGATTCATTCCCTCTTACATCGGCAAACAGCATCAATATTGCTCGACTGATTCCACAGAGTTTCTACTATTTTTTTGCGTTTGCCCGGCTGGATGCCGGAGGGGTCGATGAAGCCCGCCTGCCGCTGGTTTTCAGTGTGCCCTGCGGGAACTTCGGTAACCTTACAGGTGGGCTCATGGCCCGGGCAGCGGGTCTGCCGGTACTCAGGTTTGTTGCCTCGACCAATATTAATGATGTTTTCAGCAGGTTTATGGAGACGGGAGAATACAAGCCGGCTGCTTCAATAGCGACTATCAGCAATGCCATGGATGTGGGTGATCCGAGCAATTTTGCTCGTATAAACGAGCTTATGGGGAAAAAGATTGAAAATTTCCGCGAAAGCATAACCGCATATTCATACAGTGATGATGATACATCTGCGGCCATCGGGAAACTTCATGCTGCCAACGGGTATATAATGGACCCTCATGGCGCCGTGGCTTATCTCGGACTAAGGCAATTTATGTCGGAGTATCATGAGGCTGTAAACGGGATATTTCTCGAGACAGCTCATCCGGCTAAATTTCCCGAAACAATGCAACAGATCATTGATGATTTTGATGATTTACCACCTCAGTTACAGGAAGTTCTTAACCGGAAAGAGAAGTTTCATTCAATCGGCAATGACCCGGAAGAGCTTAAAGCCTTTATAGAAGAGGTTAATCTGTAGACTTATCCGCAGGATTCCTGAATGGCCAGGGACAAACTTTAATGCAGGCTTAACACGGGTCATTAAAAAATGTCGTATTTTGTGTTAAAATAAATTCCTGGATATGAAGCTAAAGTTAAGCTCTGTCGCTCAACGGCCTTTAATATGCAACACAATGCCCGGAAATGCAATTTCCCGGATAACCGGAATCGCCGCAGTTGCAATTCTGCTCTTTATTTTTGCAGGTTCATCATCTTTTTCACAGCTAAAGCGCTTTACAGTGCTTAATACTACTGATGAACACTCAACACTTTTGCCTGTTCCGATGGCAGATTATCATCCGGACAAACCAGATCCGTCCATTGGCGGTTATGCCCGCTTATCGACACTGGTCAGGGATATCAGGGAAAAGAAGGGGGATGAGCCGGTTCTTCTCTTTTCCTCAGGTGATATTCTGGGTGGGACACCTTTTGCCTGGCTTACACTTGAAGGCTTTTCTGCTGAAATTGAGCTGATGAAAAAA
The DNA here is from genome assembly GCA_007132365.1 of Bacteroidales bacterium. Taxonomy (GTDB): domain Bacteria; phylum Bacteroidota; class Bacteroidia; order Bacteroidales; family PUMT01; genus PXAP01. Next base: position 3,704 of record SLOS01000360.1, read on the forward strand.
ATAGGTTATGATGCCATGACCATTGGTAATCACGAGTTTGATTATGATCCGGAATTGCTCGCCGATTATTTTTTAAGGGCAGGATATCCTGAATATAATGACAGGCTTGCATTAATTGCCTCAAATCTCGTCATACCTGAAGGACATAAGCTGAATGAACCCGGTATCAGGAAACATCATTTATTTAATCTGCCCAACGGGATCACTATTGGCGTTTTCGGACTTCTGGGTAAAGAGGCCTACAGTGTTGCAAGTTTTGCCGGGCCGGTTACTGTCGATGACCAGCATACTGCTGCAGCCCGGCAGGTAAGTTTGCTCAGAAATGCGGGAGCGGATATAGTGATTGCACTGACACATTCAGGGATAAGCGAGGACAGGGATCTGGCTGCTGCTGTCAGGGGAATTGATATTATCCTTGGCGGACATGACCATTATCTGACTGAAGTGCCGGAAATCATCAATAACACCATTATATTCCATTCCGGCCATTATCTTAAATACCTTGGCAGACTGGAGTTTGAATGGAACAGCGAAAGCGGGGAACTGCATACTGTCAATGAAAGTCCGGGTTCTCCCTACCTGATTTCACTTGACAGCACCATTGATGAAGACCCCCTGGTACTTGAAAAGATAAATGAATATCTCGGTTATCTGAATGAATTTGTTTCAACCCACACCGGCGGGTTGTTTTCAGATGTAAGCGATCCGCTGTTATTTACTGAATTTGCCCTTACCAGGCCATATCCGTTTGTTGAAACCACGGTTGGTAATTATGTGACCGATGCCATGCGCCTTATCGGTGAACAGGTTACAGGTGAAAGGGTAGACTTTGCATTTCAGGGTAACGGCATAATCAGGGCAGATATCATTCCCGGCACCATGGATTGGTCACAAGGGCACATCTCCTTTTTTGACCTGGTGACCGTCTCCGGACTCGGATCAGGTCCTGACGGCAGGGCAGGCTATCCGATGGTATCTGTTTACCTTACTGAACGTGAAATCCTTAATGTGTTAGAGATAAGCTCATTGCTTTCACAGCTGATGGGAGATATCTATTTCCTCCAGGTTTCGGGACTTCGTTACTCTTACGACCCGGGAAGAGCCACCTGGTTAACCATTCCGTTTCTGGGCACACCTGTCCCCGCCTACCGTTCCGTGCTCAAAGCAGAATTATATACAGGTGAAGGGATCCAGGATGATACCAGTTATACCCCGATAGACGGAGAAGGGGAAAAACTTTACCATGTTATAACCGATTACTATCTGACATCTTTTCTGCCTATGGTTGGTGATATACTGCCCAGGCTGAAACTTGTGCTGAAGGACAGGTACGGAAACCCTGTTGATCCTGAGCAGGCGATTATTACCAAAAATGGCAGGGAGTACAAGGTCTGGGAGGCTGTTGCCCAATATGCCCTTTCACTGGAAAAGAATGAGTATGAAATTCCCGTTATGCCGCAGTACTACATGAATACCCACGAACGGGTCGTTTCAGACGAGGGTATTCCCCTGCATACATGGTCATATATTGTACTGATCCTTCTCCTTGCACTGATCATTTATCTTGCGCGACTCATAACAGTAAAAATCAAAAAGCGCAGGAGACGGTAAATGCAGGCAAACCTCGCGATCTTCAGTCACCAGACGGTTCGTTTACAATTTTTATCAGGCTGTCTGATATTTTTCTACTAATTTTATAACCCGTCATTAACTTTGAACCGAATGGACATTCAAAAGATACTCGGAAAGCACCGCCCTGAAATGGATAACCTGATCAATATCCTTCATGACCTCCAGGACGCCAGTCCCCGAAACTATCTTCCTGAAGAGTCACTCCGCGAGGTTGCCCGTTACCTTAACACCACACTCAGTGCAGTATACGGGGTGGTTAATTATTATACCATGTTCAGCACGAAACCCAGGGGCAAATATATCATCCGGCTGTGCCAGTCCCCTATATGCCATATGATGGGCAGCGAAACGGCACTTGAATCTGTTAAAAAGCTGCTTGGCACAGATCTTTATGAACCTACTGCCGACGGACTGTTCAGTATTGAACTCTCCGAATGCCTGGGTATATGCGATGTTGCCCCTTCCATGATGGTTGGCGAAGAGATTTACGGACATTTGTCCGAGACAGTTATTTCAAAAATGATCTCTGAGATCAGGGAGAGAGAAAAAACCGGTAATATAAAAAATACCTGCGATGGCTGAAGAGAACAGGGTAGTACTTAAGAATCTCGGGAAAACCGATCCGGAAAGCATTGATGACTATATTGACTCCGGCGGTTACAAAGCATTTCGCAAGGTGCTGGGTATGGAAGGCAAGGCCATAATTGACGGCCTTATCGCATCCGGACTGAGGGGCAGGGGAGGAGCCGGATTTTCAACCGGAATGAAGAACCGCTTTACAAGTGAGGCATGTCAGAAATGCGAAAACAGGTACGTTGTATGCAATGCCGATGAGGGTGAACCGGGGACATTCAAGGACAGGGTTATAATGGAGAATGACCCGCATATGTTCCTTGAGGGAATGATGATAGCTGCAAGGGCCATAAATGCCACCAGGGGATTCGTATACATCCGGGGGGAGTATGCCCTCTCTGTAAGACGCACGCAGAAGGCACTGGATGATATGAAAGCAAAGGGCCTTCTTGGAGACAATATCCTTGGCAGTGGATTCTCTTTTGATATTGAAATTAAAAAAGGTGCAGGTTCGTATTTGTGCGGTGAAGAGCTGACACTACTGGAATCACTGGAAGGGAAAAGGGGCTATCCGCGTATCAAACCGCCCTTTCCTGCGGAAAAGGGACTTTGGGGTTCTCCCACACTGGTCAACAATGTTGAGACTCTTGCCTGTATTCCATCAATTATAAGTAACGGGGCTGAATGGTACAGGACAATGGGCACTGAAAAATCGCCCGGCACGAAAATATTTACCATAAGCGGGCCGGTTAAACGTCCGGGATTCTATGAAGTGGAAATGGGAACAACCCTTCGCACACTGGTATTTGACTTTGCAGGAGGTATGCAGGAGGGAAAGATCTTCAGGGCGGCACTGCTTGGAGGAGCCGCAGGTACATTTGTCGACGGGTCAATGCTTGATACCGGAATGGGATATGACCTGCTTAAAGAGAAGGGGGCAACCCTTGGTTCAGGTGCAATTATAGTGATGGACCAGGGGATGAGCATATGGGAGATGCTTAACTCAATACTCAGGTTCTTTGCGCATGAGTCCTGCGGAAAATGTGTCCCGTGCAGGATTGGCTCAAAACAGTTGCTGCTCCTGATGGAGCAGATAAAAAACAACGGAGCTGATACGGAAGAACTTTGCGGTAGACTTTTAAAGCAGGCAGAGATGATGGAGAAGACATCGCTTTGCCCCCTGGGGCAGTCCCATATCATGCCGGTCAGGACAGCAGTACAATATTTTCCCGGGTTATTGTGAAAGATTGATTTAACTTTGAATAAATGGCCGGAGAGATCACCATACTTATTGACGGCAGGAAAATAATTACCAGCGAGGGACTTAACCTTCTTGAAGTTGCCAGGGATAATGGTTTTGATATCCCGGGACTTTGTTACCACAAAAAGCTCAGTCCGACCGGGGCCTGCCGCCTATGCATATGCAAGGTCAGGGGTATGAACGGACTGGTAGCCTCATGCACTATAAGTGTTAAAGACGGAATGGAGGTGACTGCATTTGACAGTGAGCTGGAAGAGGCCCGGGGCTACCTTCTCGATTACCTTCTTTCGGAGCATAATGAAGAGTCTGACGGTACCTGGCATGACGAGTTCAGGGAGCTCAGGATCCGTTACGGACTGGATGACCCGGCAAAAAGGAAATTTCCTCCGGTGTGGGTGGAGCTTGGTTATCCTTCCGATGACACATCACCCGTCCTGACCTATGATGCTTCCAAATGCATTAAATGTTTCAGATGCATCAAGGCTTGTGAGGAGGTTCAGGGCAAGAATGTCCTCTCTTTTACCAGCCGTGGGATCACCTCCTACATAATTGCCGGTTTTGACAACTGGAAAGAATCGGAATGTGACGGTTGCGGTGAATGCATCCAGCTCTGCCCGACAGGCGCAATAGTTGAAAAACCCCACAGGGAAAAGCTGCGGCTTGACAAGATTGACAAAAAGGTCATCACAACCTGTCCCTATTGCGGTGTGGGATGCCAGCTGGAATTGCTTGTGCGTGACGGGCAGATTGTGCGGTCCAACGGGGTTGAGGGGGTACCTCCCAATGACGGAAGGCTTTGCGTGAAGGGCCGTTTCGGTTATGATTTTGTACACAGTCCCGAAAGATTGACCACACCGCTTATAAAGCGAAACGGAAAGTTTGAGAAGGCTCCATGGGATGAGGCTTTCCGGCTTGTCGCGGAAAGATTCCTTGAAATTCAGCAGAAACATGGAAACCATGCCCTTGCCGGTTACTCCTCCGCTAAATGTACAAATGAAGATAACTATTTGTTCCAGAAATTTATCAGGGTTGTTTTCCGTAACAACAACGTGGACTACTGCACCAGGCTTTGCCATGCCTCAACCGTTGTGGCCATGCTCCGGTCAATAGGCGACGGGGCAGGCAGTAATTCAATCGAGGATTATGAAAGGGCTGATTGTGTGCTGGTGACCGGCAACAATATGATTGAGACCCACCCGGTAACCGCCACATTCGTAAAAAAAGGGAAAAGAGACGGGGGCAGCCTTATCGTGATCGACCCCAAGTGGACCCCCCTGGTGAAGTATGCGGATATATGGCTCCGGCCAAGGCTGGGCACGGATGTGGCGCTACTGAACGGCATGATGCATGTTATCATAAAAGAGGGGCTGACGGACAATGCTTTTATCATGCAGAGAGTTGAAGGCGGGCCTGAGGCATTTGAGGCGCTCAGGGAGGTAACGGACAAATACACTCCTGAAGTTACTGAACAGATCACTTCGGTGCCTGCCGGTGATATTGCCCGTGCCGCTGTTCTTTTTGCAAAGGGACCGAAATCGCTTGTCGCAACCGGAATGGGAATGAGCCAGCAGGTTACCGGGACAAACAACGTATTCAGCCTGATAAATTTGCTGCTTATCACAGGGCACCTGGGCAGGGAGGGGTCAGGGATCAATCCGCCGCGCGGACAAAATAACGTGCAGGGTGCCTCCGATGTTGGCACATCGCCGCTTACCTATCCCGGATACATCCCGGTGGGTAACGATGAAAACCGTAAGAGGGTGGCAAAGGTCTGGGGAGTCCCTTTTGAATCCCTTTCGGGGGAACCCGGCCTTACAACCGTCGAGATCATGCAGGCAGCACATAAGGGTTTGGTTAAGGGCATGTATATAATGGGGGAGAACCCGATGGTAACCGATCCCAATCTGAACCATGCCGAAGAGGCGCTCAAAAGACTTGATTTCCTTGTGGTCCAGGATATTTTCCATACCGAAACAACCCGGTTTGCCGACGTTGTTTTACCGGCAGCATCGTTTGCCGAGAAAAACGGAACCTTTGTCAACAGCGACCGTAGGGTACTGAGGGTGAGAAAGGCTGTTGACCCGCCCGGAGAAGCGAGGCAGGACTGGGAGATAATCCTTGAGATTGCCCGAAGGATGGGCAAACCTATTGGCAATTACAAAGATGAATCAGCAATATTTGATGAAATTGCTGCTGTGACGCCCATGATGGCGGGTATATCTCATAAAAGGATTGAATATAAAGGCATCCAGTGGCCCTGTCCGTCGAAGGACCATCCGGGCACCGCAACCCTCTTCCTGGAGAGGTTCAATACCCCTTCAGGCAAGGCAAAACTGAATCCTGTCGGGTATGTTGAACAGGATGAGAGAGCCACCCGTGAGTTTCCGTTTATCCTCAACAGCGGCCGTATCCTGTACCAGTATCATTCGTCCACCATGTCACGCCGGAACAAGGCTCTTAATGATTATGCAAATGAAGCCTATGTGCTTATGAATCCCCTGGACGCCAGGGCAACCGGGATGTCAGAGGGCAACAGGGTAAGGCTTGTCTCCCCGCGCGGCGAACTGGAAACAATTCTCCGGATAAGTGAAGAGGTCGCCCCGGGTGAATTGTTCATGCCTTTCCATTTCAGCGAGTCGCCTGTCAACCGGCTTACCCGGGACGAACTTGACCCGCATTCCAGGATTGCACCCTTTAAACTCTCCGCCTGCAGGATTGAGATTATCAAAAAAATATGATTATGGAAAATGAATTAGTACATGATTTTCTGAAAGAGGTTGAACTCTTCCGCGAGCTTGATGACGATGAACTGGATGCACTTAAAAGGTTTACCACCGAAAAGGTATTTCCCCGGGGCTCACTTCTTTTCAGGGAGAATGCGCCGAGGACCAATATCTTTGTGATATACAACGGGGAGGTGGAACTTTTCAAGAGCACACCGTTTGGAATGGAAAAGAGGCTCACCTATTTCAGCAGGGGTGATTTCCTGGGAGAGGGTTCCTGGGGAGGTAAATCTCCGCACTCCACTTCAGCCAGGGCTCTGACTGATACCAGTGTAATGATAATTGATAAGGATTTTTTTATAGAAAACAGCCCGGCAGCTCTCAAAATATTTTCAAACATTGCAAGGGTAATGTCCCGGCGCATGAGAAATGCAAATAACCGGATCATTGATGTGGGGGCTCAGTATGAATCGGGAAGGACCAGGGAGGAGCAAGACCTGCTTGGGGAGAGGAACGTACCTTATGAGGTTTATTACGGGATACAGACCTTGAGGGGGATTGAAAATTTTAATATCAGCGGTATCACCCTGAACTTTTTCCCGTTACTAATTAATGCACTGGCTATGGTTAAAATGGCAGCGGCAAAGGCGAATTATGAGCTGGGATTGCTCGACAAATCTGTCAGCGATGCCATTATCCGCGCCTGTAACGAGATAAGGAACGGTAAATTCCACAGCAACTTTGCAATAGATATGATACAGGGAGGGGCGGGGACTTCAACG
>SLOS01000327.1 GCA_007132365.1 Bacteroidales bacterium
AAAGCAGGTGCGCGTTTCGATCCCGAAAAGGCAAGGTGGTTCAATCATCAGTACCTGGTCTCTGCGGATGTGAAAGAAATTGCTGCCGCTTTCGCGGAAATAGTCACAAAAGAGGGTTATGAAACAGATATGGGGAAGCTGGTGGATATTTGCGCACTGGTTCGGGAGAGGGCACACTTTGTGCATGAAATATGGGACCAGGCATCGTTTTTCTTTGAAAGGCCTGAATCTTACGATGAGAGCGTAGTTAAGAAAAAGTGGAAGGAAGATACCCCTGAACTGCTGGTAAAAATAACCGGACTACTTGAGAATATTGAGCCTTTTGATGCAGAAAACCTCTCTTCCTCGGTAAAAGCATTTCTTGAAAAAGAGGGGACAGGGTTTGGCAATGTTATGATACCGGTCAGGCTTGCCCTTGTCGGGGAAAGTAAAGGCCCGGACTTGTTTTCCCTGATGGAACTTCTGGGCCGGGAAGAATGTATTGGCCGCATCAGAACCGCAATTGAGTTTATAGGTAAATGATAAATCAGGATCAATAAAATTCTGGATTTAATAATGGGTCCGGTCTAAAAAGCTACTTTTATCATGGATTTAAAATTTTTTATTTTTTATAGCTTTGATAACCTGGCATATAAAATAATAAGGAGAGATTCCATGTATAATAAAACAACAGATTAATATGAAAACTACATCAGCCATTGGCAGACAATTGCACGAGAAACCCGGGAAAAATATTCCACGACGTGAGTTTATTAAAAACTCAGTATTGTCACTGGCAGCACTTACTATCGTTCCCCGGCATGTTTTGGGGGGTAAAGGGTTCGTTGCACCGAGCGACAAAATCAATATCGGTCTTGTCGGAGCCGGGGGCAGATCAATTGGGATCATCAGTGACCTTTTTACTCTTGATGATGTTCAAATTACTACGGTTGCCGATCCATCCGGATTCTGCAGGGATGACTTTTTCTATAAAAGAGAAATTGGCCGCGGCCCGGTAAAAAAGCTTATAGAAGATCACTATTCAGGGAAAACGACCAATTATAAAGTCTCTGAATATGAGGATTTCCGGGTTATGCTGGAAAAAGAGAAGTCCCTTGATGGAATAGTATGCGCCAGTCCTGACAATACTCATGCCTGGATATCGGTTCTTGCCATGCGTGCAGGTAAACATGTTTACTGTGAAAAGCCGCTGACGCATAACATATGGGAAGCCCGGGAGGTGAGGAAAGTTGCGCGCGAGACCGGTGTGGCAACACAGATGATCAATCAGCTTCACAGCCGTGACGGCCTCCGTCAGACAGTTGAATATCTTCGTGCCGGTGTAATTGGAAAGGTGACGGAAGCTCATACATGGGTAGGGGCCACGAGGTGGTTGCCAGAGCTCAGTGGATATCCCCAGGGCACCTCCCCTCTCCCCAAAGGATTTAACTGGGATCTTTGGCTTGGTCCCACATCCTGGCGTCCGTACCATGAAGTTTATACTCCTGTAAGATGGCGCGATTTCTGGGTTTTTGGTTGTGGAGCACTGGGCGATTTTGGATGTCACGATATGGACGTGGCAACCTGGGCCTTTAACCTCAGTGATCCCGAAAGTGTGCAGGTCTTTCCTGCAGGTAACAGCGGCAGTGCAGAAATAGCTCCCTATGGAGAGATTGGTTACTACCGGTTTGCAGGTATTGGAGAACAGTCACCATTAACACTGACATGGTATTCAGGAGGTTTACGCCCTGCTCTTCCGGATCCTGTTACAAAGGACATCACTTTGGCAAGCAGGGGGGCCATGTTTATCGGTGATAAGGGTATTATACTAAACAACGGAACCCCGGGCAGTGATCTGCAAATCTTCCCGGAAAGCCTGCGAAACTCATTTACGCCGCCTTCTCCTTCAATTCCCCGTTCCAGGGGGCACAGCCGCGAGTGGATAGATGCCATAAAAGGGGGGCCGGCAGCATTGTCAAACTTTGATTATGCTGCAAGGCTGACGGAAATCACTCTTCTTGGTGTTTTATCTTTGCGATTGGGAGGAAAAAAAATATTCTGGGATCCAATTAACATGAAAGCTGTTGGTTTACCGGAAGCAGATGAAATTATCCGCGAACCGGTAAGAAAGGGTTGGGAAATATAAATTTTTATAACCATAAGTCGTGTTTATCATGCATGAGGCAGTTTTTTATGATAAACAGGATCTGCAAAAGGTAAAATGCCTTCTGTGTCCGCACTTCTGCCGGATAGAGGAGGGTGCAAGGGGTAAATGCAAAGCCCGTGTAAACATCAACGGAACTCTTTATTCAGAAGGTTACGGACTTGCAACTTCCCTGAGCATCGATCCGATGGAGAAAAAGCCACTTTACCATTTTTTCCCCGGAAGGGAGATTCTGTCCGTCGGTACGGCGGGATGTAACTTCAGATGCAGCTTCTGCCAGAACCACCAAATCTCACAGTCCGCGCCATCAGACATCCCCGGTTTGCAGCACACTACGCCGGAATTGATCGTTAATGAGGCACAAAACCCTCCTGCCAATATCGGGATTGCATATACATATAACGAACCCACCATCTGGTACGAGTATATGTATGATATCGCCAAAAAGGCAGTAGATAGTAACCTGAAAAATGTGGTTGTAAGCAACGGCTATATCAATTCACGGCCTCTTGATAAGCTGCTGGAAGTAATTCACGCCTTTAATAT
>SLOS01000106.1 GCA_007132365.1 Bacteroidales bacterium
CATGTGTTTTGGAGGCCAGCCAAACTTCACTACGACGTGTTTTCATTACCCTTCCGATATTAAGCTCGCTTTGTCCGCGACCGTATGAAGCAGCTGTATCAATGTAATTTATTCCAAGGTCGAGAGCACGATTTATGATTTTTTCAGACTCCTCCTCGGTACCCGGCATTTCAATGATTGCCTGTCCGCCCAGGCTTAAAATGCCTACCTTAAATCCTGTTTGACCGAAGGACCTTGTAGGCATGGAATTGAATGTCCGTTTGTTGAATGGATCTTCATATTTCTTTTTAAAAAAAACCGGTCTGGGATTACTGTCAGCAGCAAACGATTTGCCAACAGCTACAGAGGCAGCGGCCGCCAGTCCCGATCCAATAAATTTTCTGCGATTAATGTTTTTCTTTTGCATGGTTTGGTAAATTTTTAACTGTTAATAATGAATTGATTAACGATATGTTCTTAATTAACAATATATGGGTTATTACCTGAGAATATCTGCCATAGTACTTCCAATATCGGCAGGTGACTCGACAACATTAATACCGCATTCCCGCATGATTTTCATTTTGGCAGCAGCAGTGTCGTCACTGCCACCGATAATAGCGCCTGCATGACCCATTCTGCGGCCTTTTGGGGCAGTTTGTCCCGCGATAAAACCAACTACAGGTTTGGTTCCGTTTTCTTTTATCCAACTGGCAGCTTCGGCTTCCATGCCCCCTCCTATCTCCCCGATAATTATTATTCCTTCTGTTTCAGGGTCATCCATAAGCAGTTTTACCGCATCAAGAGTCGTTGTTCCAATAATTGGATCACCACCAATACCAATGCAGGTTGATTGTCCAAGCCCGCTCTTCGTAATCTGATCAACAGCCTCATAGGTAAGTGTTCCCGAGCGGGAAACAATACCAACAGAGCCCTTCTTGTGAATAAATCCGGGCATAATTCCCACTTTGGCCTCACCGGGGGTTATTACACCCGGACAATTAGGCCCGATAAGGGTTGTTTTCCGGCTTCTGAGATACTCTTTAACCTTTACCATATCTGACACCGGTATTCCCTCCGTTATGGTTATAACCACGCTTATACCTGCATCAGCAGCCTCCATAATTGCATCAGCGGCAAATGCAGGGGGAACGAAGATTACTGATGTGTCTGCACCGGTAATTTTAACAGCATCCGATACGGTATTGAAAACCGGTTTCCCCATATGCTCCTGACCTCCCTTACCAGGGGTAACCCCTCCAACGACATTTGTTCCGTATTCAATCATCTGCGCGGCATGAAAACTTCCTTCACTACCTGTAAATCCCTGAACCAGGATCCGGGAATCTTTATTAACCAAAACACTCATCTAATGCAATTTAAGTTTAATTAAACAATAATACAGAATGAGATTCTTATCGTACCAGCCAGATGTTGATGCCGGCAATTTCACTATGGAAACAAATTTAAGAGTTTTTTCAATGGCGGACTTCAAAATTTTAAAAGCTTTTCTATTTCACCGGCAATTTTCTTGACTGGCAAATTGTTTTCAGCAGCCAACCTTTTCAGGTCATCATATTCCACTTTTTTATTGACCTGTTCGCCGTCATAAACAGTGATTTTTACATTTACCTTACCATAAGGAGTATCTAAGGCTTCAGTCATCCTGTCAAGGATTTCGCGCGATTCACGCCTCATCCTCACTCCGATTGAAGTTGTTTCCCTGAAAACAATTTTAAGCAGCCGGTCCTTGTTAACCGGATCTGCCAGGATGGTAAGCTTTACACCGGGGCGATTTTTCTTCATCTGGATATTTGTCATAAATACCTCAAGTGCTCCCTGTGCATACAAGCTGTCGATAACATGGTCATACCATTGCGGATTCATGTCATCTATATTTGTCTCAATCACATCGATCATATTTTCAGCCGGTTCATCAATCATTTGTCCCAGATATACCCTCAACACGTTGGGATGTTCAAAATCTTTTGAACCGGCTCCGTAACCGATTGATTCTACCTTAACTGAAGGCATATCGCCAAATCCGTCCGCCAGTGAGGTAATAATAGCTGCACCGGTAGGTGTTACCAGTTCACCTTTTGAGTCAGTCGAATAAACGGGCACTCCCTTAAGAATTTCGGCAGTAGCGGGAGCCGGAACCGGAAATTTCCCATGAGAAAAGGTTACAAACCCGGAACCAACATTCAGTCCGGAGCAAAATACCTTTTCAATGCCCAGTTTCCTGAAGCCTGTAAGAGCTGCCACCACATCAACGATAGTATCTACAGCACCTATTTCATGAAAATGCACTTTATCGAGTGGCATATTGTGAATTTTTGCCTCGGCTACGGCAATTTTCAGGAAAACCTCTTTGGCCTTTTCCTTGATATCTTCATCTATAGAGGCATTATCAACCATAGCATTCAGATCCTGCAGGTGACGGTGGTGCTTCTGATCCTCATATAATACTGAAAACCTGGTTGAAGCTATATTCTGTTTAACAATTTTATCTGCCTTTATTTCCACAGACTCAAGTCCCAGTTTTTTAATTTCATTCTCAAGCTCCTCAAAATCAAGACCTGCATCAATAAGTGATCCTACCAGCATATCTCCGCTGATACCGGAGAAACAGTCAAAATAAGCAATCCTCATTCGTTCAGATTATAGTTGGCAAATTAATATTAGTATTATGGCAGCAG